>JALSJL010000365.1 GCA_026989405.1 Marinosulfonomonas sp.
GTCAATGACCCGACCCTGTTGTTTGCCTGTCCGATCGGCATCCTGACCCAGGTTCCGGTGCCGCCCATGACAGCCTTCCCAATCTGGCCCCCGCTGGCAATTCAGCGCGAAATCTGGGCCGCCGGTGGTGTTGGCCCGACGCGTATCGAGGTGATGGAGCGCGTAAAAGGCCCGAAAACCGCCTTGCTGGCGCGCGCATCCGAACGCGCCGCCGGGGCTGCTTTTGTCGCAGTTGCGCGGAAAACCGCCATGATACATGCCCTTGAGGTCATCCCGACGCTACGTCGCCAAGGCGTTGCCAACAACATGCTGCGTGCAGCCGCACATTGGGCACAAGATCAGGGCGCACACGAATTTTCTTTGGCGGTTACGGCTGCAAATACCGGTGCGAATGCGCTATACTTGCGAGCAGGGTTACAGGTGGTGGGCAATTACCACTATCGCATCAAGAACAAGAAGTGACCGGAAGAGGCAGTTGATGACAAGCAAGACGGACAGGATCACAGCCCTGGATCTGCCGATGGCAGAGCCCTTGCCCAAGGCCACGCAAGACTATTTCGACCTGTGTCAGGACAAGTTGGGGCTCATCCCGAACGTGTTGCAGGCCTACGCCTTCGACATCGACAAGCTCAATGCTTTCACCGCGATGTATAACGACGTCATGCTGGCTGATAGCGGGCTTTCGAAACTGGAGCGCGAGATGATTGCGGTTGTCGTTTCGTCGATAAATCGCTGCTGGTATTGTCAGGTGGCCCACGGTGCCGCGGTTCGCGCGCTTTCGGGCGACCCCGCCCTGGGTGAGGCGATGGTGATGAATTACCGGGTGGCAAATCTGGAGCCGCGCCAGCGTGCCATGCTTGATTTCGCCGCCAAGCTCACCACATCAAGCGCAGAGATCGAAGAAGCCGACCGGCAGGCCCTGCGCGACGCCGGATTCAGCGACCGCGACATCTTTGACATCGCCAGCGTCGCGGGCTTTTTCAATATGACCAACCGCGTCGCCTCGGCGATCGACATGCAACCCAACCCGGAATACCACGCCCAGGCAAGATGAAGTTCGGACCCACCATAACCCTTGCCCTGCTTGTGCTGGCCCCTTCAGTCTCGGAAGCGCTGGGGGTAGAGCTCCCGACCGGCGCTGCACAGACTGCGATCAGCGTGCGGGATGTGGACACCTACGAAGTGCCGGTCGGCGTTTTCAGCGCGGGAAATCTCCCGACCGTCACGGCCAGGGGCAAGGTCGTTTCACAGGCCTGGCGCATTCCAAACGGCGCATTCTCGACACTGCAGATCACTGATCTGCTGCGGGAACAGTTGCAGGAAGATGGCTATGATGTCGTGCTGGAATGTGAAACAGACGCCTGTGGCGGCTTCGACTTTCGCTATCGGATGGCGCTTTTCCCCGAACCGGAAATGCATGTGGACCTTGGCGATTTCCGTTATCTGACAGCACGCCGGGATGGTGACGGCGAAGACGATGAGTATATCTCGCTTGTCGTCAGCCGCGGCGGGCAGTCGGCGTTCGTGCAACTGACCCAGATTGACCCGACGGCCACAGCCGGCAACGCCGTTGTGACGTCAACAATGTCGCCCGAACCGGATGCGTCGGTTGCGCAGGGGCTGTCACGCCCTATCGGCACCATGCTCAGCACGGTCGGGCGGGCAACGCTTGCGGGGCTTGAGTTTCCGGTCGGCTCCTCGGCGCTGGCCGGTGCAAAGCACCCTTCACTCGAAGAACTTGCGAACTGGCTGCGGGCCAACCCCGAAATGACAATTGCCCTGGTTGGTCATACAGATGCGCAAGGCTCGCTTGCTGCCAATATGGCGCTGTCGAAAAAGCGTGCTGCGTCTGTGCGCAAAGCCCTTGTCGACGAATTTGGCATTCCCGCCGCCAGAATTGAGGCGCAGGGTGTCGGCTATCTTGTTCCTCTGGCGTCGAACCTGACGCCGGACGGCCGCGAAAAAAACAGGCGGGTCGAGGTGGTTCTCACCTCGACCCGCTAAAAAGTCTCACTCGTTAAAAAAACGAGAGACGCTACCACTTGTCAGGGCCCTTTTCAGCGAAAGCGTGCACCAGGAAATCGATGAAGGCACGCACTTTCGGCTGCGTGAACCGGCCCGGAGGATAAACCGCATAGATACCTTGCGTCTCGACAGGCAGATCGGGAATGGCTTCTTCAACCAATCCGTCTTTCATTGCGTCAGCATACAGAAACGAGGGCAGGTAGGCTATTCCAAGGCCGGAAATGGCAGCATTCAGCAGCGATTGTCCGTCATTGACCGTCAGCCAGCCGGCAGTGCGTACCTGACGTTTTTCACCCGAGGGGGCAGTCAATTTCCAGACGGCGCTGTTGGCCTGGTTGGAATAGTGCAGCAGCTTGTGCTCATTGAGGTCGTCGATCTTGCTCGGACGGCCATATTTTTCAAAATAGGCCGGCGAGGCGATCATCCTCTTGGTGGTCTCGGTCAGCTTGCGGGCACGCAGCGTGCTGTCCTCAAGCTCTCCGATCCTGATGGCCATGTCGAACCCTTCCGAGATCAGTTCGACATAGCGGTTGTTGAGGACCATGTTGACCGTGATATCGGAAAATTCCCGCAGGAAATCCCCGATCACCGGCGACAGATGGTTCACACCAAAGTCCGTCGCAACCGAAATCCGCAGCAGACCCGATGGAGCAGATTGCATCGAAGTCACAAGCGCATCGGCTTCGCCTGCGTCATTCAAGACGCGGCGGGCACGATCATAGTATGCCAGTCCTATTTCCGTGGGCGACACCCTCCGTGTCGTCCTGTTCAGCAGCCTTGCACCTAACCTCGCCTCCAACGAGGATACATGCTTGGAGACAGCAGACTTTGAAATCCCCATCTTCTTGGCCGCATCCGTGAAACCGCCTTGATCCACGACTGTGGCAAAGGCTTCCATTTCAGTCAGTCGGTCCATTATGCGTTACCTTAAGTCCTTGGGCCCCTCACGACGAAGGTATCATGTGCAATTCAGGCGAATTTGCGTTCTGCGCCGGACAATACTTTGGATTTATTCTGCAATAGGCCGCAATCAAGAACAATCCACCAGCAATTTCGCCGCATTCTTCAACAAATCATTGATATTACACAGATTAAATATCTGCCGCAAGTCTGACTGCCTGATCGATGGCGCGCTTTGCATCAAGCTCGTCCGCCCGGTCGGCACCACCAACCACGTGGACAATTGCCTTTCTGGCCAAGAGTTCGTCCGCAAGACTCTTTTCGCTTACCTGGCCTGCACACAACACAACATTCTCAGCCACAATTTTGTCCAGTTTTGGCTCGGGGGCACCATGGGACACGACCAAGCCATCGGGATAGATACGCTCATAGTTCACGCCGCTGAGCATCTTGACGCCCTTCATTGCCAGAATGGCACGGTGTATCCATCCGGTAGTCTTGCCCAGTCGCTTGCCGGGCTTTTCGGCCTTGCGCTGCAGCATCGTGATTTTCCGCGGAGCCGGCGCGGGGTGCGGGCCCTGCGGGTCAAGACCACCCCGATATTCTTGCGGATCGGCAACCCCCCATTCTTCCAGCCATGCCTGCAGGTCCAGGGTCGGGCTGTCTTCTTCGGCAAGAAACTCGGCGACATCAAAGCCGATCCCGCCGGCGCCGACAATGGCAACCGACGCCCCTACCGGCGCGCCATTGCTCAGCACGTCGATATACGAAAGCACATTCGGCTGGTCCTGCCCCGGGATTTCCGGATCACGCGGGCGCACGCCCGTAGCGATGACAACCTCATCGAACCGGGCAAGTTCATCGGCTGTCGCCGCATGACCCAGCCGCACGTCAACACCCGATTTTTCCAACATGTGATCGAACCAGGTGACCAGACCGCGAAACTCTTCCTTGCCCGGAATGACCTTCGCCATGTTCAGCTGACCGCCGATTTCATCGGCTTTTTCGAACAAGGTGACCCGGTGACCGCGCTGATCCGCCGTCAGCGCCGCCGAAAGCCCGGCAGGGCCGGCGCCCACGACTGCTATGCTTTTGGGCTGTTCGGCGGGGCTGATCGCCAATTCGGTCTCGTGACATGCGCGCGGGTTCACAAGGCAGGTTGAAATCTTGCCGCTGAACGTATGATCCAGACAGGCCTGGTTGCAGGCAATGCAGGGCGTGATCTCGGCCGAACGGCCTTGCTGCGCCTTGAGCACGAAATCGGGGTCCGCAAGAAACGGCCGCGCCATCGACACCATGTTCGCGCATCCATCCGCCAGCAATTTTTCTGCAACATCCGGCGTATTGATCCGGTTTGAGGTCACGATCGGCACGGCGACCTCCCCCATCAACTTGCGTGTGACCCAGGCAAAAGCCGCCCGCGGCACAGAGGTTGCGATGGTCGGAATACGGGCCTCATGCCAGCCGATCCCGGTGTTGATGATCGTGGCCCCCGCCTTTTCAACCTCTTTGGCCAGCAAGACGACTTCGTCCCAGGTCGAGCCCTCGGGAACAAGATCAATCATGCTGAGCCGGTAGATGACGATGAAATCCTTGCCCACAGCCTTGCGAACCCGCCGCATGACCTCAAGCGGCAGCCGCATGCGGTTTTCATACGGCCCGCCCCAGCGGTCGGTGCGCTTGTTGGTCCGGGTGACGAGAAACTGATTGAGGAAATAGCCCTCGGATCCCATCACCTCGACCCCGTCGTAACCCGCCTCACGCGCGCGTTGGGCCGCAGTGGCCATGTCCGATATCTGCTTTTCAATGCCTTCATCGTCCAGTTCCCTGGGCACAAAGGGCGAGATTGGCGACTTGATCGCAGACGGGGCGACGCATTCGGGGCTGTAGGCATAGCGTCCCGCGTGCAATATCTGCATGGCGATCTTGCCGCCGGCATCGTGCACCCGGTCGGTGACGATACGGTGGTTCGCAATATCTTCAGCGCTGAAAAGGCCGGCAGCCCCCGGAAAAACGCCGCCCTCCCGGTTTGGAGCCATGCCGCCCGTCACCATCAGCCCGACGCCGCCGCGCGCACGC
Organism: Marinosulfonomonas sp.; assembly: GCA_026989405.1. GTDB lineage: Bacteria > Pseudomonadota > Alphaproteobacteria > Rhodobacterales > Rhodobacteraceae > JAJRUE01. The sequence continues at coordinate 5,005 of JALSJL010000365.1, forward strand.
TCGGCATAAAACTCGGCGACCCGGTTCCAGTCCCTGGTTTCTTCCAGGCCGGTATGCATGGACCCCATCAGCACCCGGTTTTTCAGCGTGGTGAAACCCAGGTCCAGCGGGGCGAAAAGATGTGGGTAGTCGCTCATGGGTCTCTCCTGTTTCCGCAGATCATGGCAAGGCGGGTTCGCCCTGTCACGCCCGACGCCACGTCACAACCCGAAGCGGCCGCAACCCACCGGTTCACCACACCCATGGCTGGCCTTGCCGCGCAGGCCTGCCGCCTACTGGCTCACTTCCAGGCAATGCCGCCGGAACGCCCGTTTCAACATGTCCAGCTCGGCGCGCAGCAATTCGACTTCAACCCTGATATCGTCTTCAAGCGGTTCGCCGGTTATCAGCGTAAAAGACGCCAGAACAGACCCGCCGGCCCGATCCTGTATCAGGAACACCTGGACGCCATCGTTGAGATGCTCCGCCTTGACCGGCACACGCAACACCCATTGGCCGGGCGTGTCCGGATCGGCCGTGAGGCTGTGCTCAATCGCCTCGCCAAGCAGGGTAACGTGGATGTCGGGCGCATCTTCACCTTGCAGCGCGCCCCTCACGACCCCTTCCCAGGTGCCCGCAACAAACCGGGTTTTTTCGACCTGGATGTCTGACATCCTGCTCTCCTCAGACCTCTGCACGCGGTCGGCGTGACAGTGTTATGTCGCGCAACACGATCTGGTTCAACTGCGGCCCCTCCAGGATCAGGTCCATCCAGGCGCGCTCCAGCCGTTTTTCATTCAGGTTTGTATAGGCAAGATCAAAATCCGCGCTGGCCTTGCCATCGACGATTTGCAGCTCGCGCACCAGTTGCTCACAGTTTGGCCCATGCTGGATGTTCAGGCGCGCAAAAATTTCCAGCGGCTGCTCAAGTTCGATACTTGCCTCCAATCGCACAAGGTGGCGCCGTTTCAGCCCGTCAATGGCGGCCCGCGGAAGGTCAAGAACAAGCGAAAGAAAACTGCCGTCAAACCTGAAGACATCCAGTTGCAATCCAAACGGCGCCAGATCGTTGTCGCGGTGGTTGCGCACCTGGCGCAGGGTCAACTCGGATATCTCACAGTCGTGAAATACACGCAGTTCCTGGCCGACCATGTCCCTGGTCTGGACCGCAGCTATTCCGGGGGGGCTGATCGGCCCGCGCCAGATCTCTGGCCGCCACGCCCAATCCGAATGCAACGGCGCTTCGATGGCGTTTGATCCGATCAGCGGCAATGCAAGCCGCCCGTCGGCAATATGGATGACCCGATCCAACCGGCGCCGAAGCTGACGTGCACGGCTGCGAAGCTGGCGCAGTTCCGATATGGGGGTCTCGTTTGCCTTGTCTGCAATCTGGCTCCAGCGCCGCACGGCGCGGCGGTGCATCAAGAGATCCGTCAGTTTCTGCCTGCGCCTGGCCATATCAACCCAAACCTTCGCCATGGGGCTTTGCAGGACACTTGCACACCATTCGTTTCGAGAAAGCAAATTTCATGACTCAACCGGGCCGGCGGCCGTCGGGTTTGCCCGATGAACCCGATCCATGAAATTCATGATCGTCTGCATCGCCTCGTCATCGCTCATGGGCTTGTCACTGAAGGTGATGACGCTCAAGGTAACGATCCGGCCCTCCAGGTCGAACAATGCACGCCAGTATTCCGGCTCCAGCCCGACAACCTTGTCAAATCCCGTGTCGCGGACCTTCATGACAAGTGCGCCCCCTTCGACGCGGGTGCTCAACACCTCCACCGAAGACGCGCGCCCGTCGCGGGCCAGCGCCGCGCGCCCCTTGTCAGACTTGAAAAACGCGGTCAGCCTGTCAAGAGAGCGGTCGATATTTGCGACCGGCTGCGTCGCAACCGATGCCGTCAGGATAGCAGGGATGCCCGGAGCCGGCGCTGCCGGATTACCCGAGATCGACGCGCAGCTGGCCAACAAGACGAAATCGCCTTTTGGCGTCGTGCTCAGCGCAGACCGGTCGACACAGTAGCCCGGCGGCCCCGCGATCACGACATTTCCGCCGGCCACAGACGCCCTGTTGACCGGCGCACCGAAAAAGGGCAATCCAGCCCCCAGTTCGGCGCAGGCGGACAGCAAGAACAGTATTGGAAAGACCTGCCAGAAACGGAAGGATTTACAGGTCCATGTAAACATGGCGCTCACGTTTGGCGCCGGGATGTGTGACCGCCCCTTTCCTGGTCGGCCCGACAAGTTGCGCATATTTCCAGAGCGCGCCACTGGAATAGATGGTTTCACGCGGTCCTGCCCATTCTTTCTTGCGGGCTTCCAGTTCCGCATCGCTGAGCGCGACCGAGATTTCGCCCTTGATTGCGTCAATGGTAATCACATCGCCATCGCGGAGCAATGCAATTGGCCCGCCGTGGGCGGCTTCCGGCCCGACGTGGCCGACGCAAAACCCGCGCGTGGCACCGGAAAACCGGCCATCGGTGATCAGCGCCACCTTCTTGCCCATTCCCTGGCCGGACAGCGCAGCCGTGGTGGCCAGCATCTCGCGCATACCGGGCCCACCGGCCGGCCCTTCATTGCGGATCACGATGACATCGCCTTCCTTGTAACTGCGCGCCCTCACCGCTTCGAAGGCATCTTCTTCGCATTCGAACACGCGCGCGGGGCCGGTGAACACGATGTCTTCGTCGGCCATGCCTGCAATCTTGACGATCGCACCGTCGGGCGCGATGTTGCCTTTCAATCCAACCACGCCGCCCGTTGCCGAAATCGGCGTACTCACAGGGTGGATCACCTTGCCGTCGGCTTCTTTTTCGACCATGTCGATCTCTTCGCCGATGCTGCGACCCGTCACCGTCAGGCAGTCTTCGTGGATCAGGCCGGCCTTGCGCAGCTCTGCCATCACCACCGGCACGCCGCCGGCTTCATACAGGTCTTTCGCGACATACTCGCCACCCGGCTTCAGATTGACGAAATAGGGCGTGTCGCGGAAAATTTCGCAGACGTCATCAAGGTCGAAATCAATTCCCGCCTCATGCGCAATCGCGGGCAAGTGCAGCCCGGCATTGGTCGACCCGCCGGTGCAGGCAACAACGCGCGCGGCATTGATCAAGGCTTCGCGCGTCACGATATCACGGGCGCGAATGTTGCGTTCCAGCAGGCGCATCACGGCTTCGCCGCTGGCTTCGGCATACTGGTCGCGGCTTTCATAGGGTGCCGGCGCGCCAGAGGAATTCGGCAGCGCCAAGCCTATCGCTTCGGACACGCAGGCCATGGTGTTTGCAGTATACTGCCCGCCACAGGCCCCTGCAGAGGGGCAGGCGATGCGCTCCAGAATTTCCAGTTCGGCCGCGGTCATGTTGCCGGCCTGATGCTGGCCAACGCCTTCGAACACGTCTTGAACGGTCACATCCTTGCCGTTCAGCCGCCCTGGCAGGATCGACCCGCCATAGATGAAAACCGAAGGAACATTCAGCCGCACCATCGCCATCATCATTCCCGGCAGAGACTTGTCGCACCCGGCAAGGCCGACGATGGCATCATAGCAATGCCCGCGCATTGTCAGCTCCACCGAATCCGCGATCACCTCGCGGCTTGCCAGCGACGAACGCATGCCCTCGTGGCCCATGGCAATGCCGTCTGTAACTGTGATCGTGGTGAATTCGCGTGGAGTCCCCGACGCGGCCTTGACACCCATCTTGACCGATTGCGCCTGTCGGTTCAGCGCGATGTTGCAGGGCGCGGCCTCGTTCCAGCAGGTTGCGACGCCGACCAGAGGCTGGGCGATCTCTTCCTCGCTCAGCCCCATGGCATAGAGATATGAGCGATGGGGCGCGCGTTCCGGCCCTTCGGTCACATGGCGACTGGGAAGATGTGACTTGTCGATCTTGTTCTTCAGCATGGCGGGCCCCTCGGTTATCGGATTTCACGTTTCGGGAATAGAACGGCAAACTCCGATGCACAAGCCCGCACCAGATGGATTGCCCTTGCCCGGGGCAGGTTGTATCCATGCCCGGATGATGACGCCTCATTTCAACCGTTTCGTGGCGCCGGCCCGCGCCAGCGCACAGATCTGGCGCCTTGTGCTGGGGGCCATGCTGATTGTTGTCGTCTACCTGGTATTCATCATGGGCGTGTTTGCTGTGGCCGGCCTTCTGCTTGGACCGCAAAAGGCGCAACAGGTTGCCGGCACCCTGACCTCTCCCGACGATCCTGTCTCGGTGCTCTTGCTTCTTGCAACCTTCCCCGGTGCCGCTATCGGCACGTTTCTGGCAACGCGCTTCATTCACAAACGGCGCATTGGCACCCTGTTTGGCCCCCGCGCGAGCGTGCTGCGCGATTTCACGGCGGCGGCCACGATCACGTTGGGACTGAGCGTGATCTATCTGGCGATCTGGGGGCTGTGGTTTGATCCGGTTCCGAATCTTTCCTTCACGACCTGGATCACGTATCTGCCGCTTCTGCTGGTCGGGCTGCTGGTTCAGACAGGAACCGAAGAAATCCTGTTTCGCGGCTATCTCATGCAGCAACTTGCAGCACGCTTTCGCTCTCCTGTGATATGGTTCGCCCTGCCTGCGCTGGGGTTTGCAGCTCTGCACTTTGATCCGGCCCAACCGCAGTTGACCAACCTGTTTGTCATTCTTGCCGTTGCCGTTTTCGGGTTTGCTGCCGCCGATCTGACCCGTGTCACCGGAAATATCGGCGCGGCCTGGGGGTTTCACTTCGTCAACAACCTGTTTGCCATAGGCATCCTGTCGCTTGACGGAACCATTACCGGGCTTGCCCTCCATGTGACACCATACAACACGGTCCAGATTGCCGAGCGCCCCGGCCTGTTGGCCATTGACGTCGTGGCCACCACGATCGCCTGGCTCATTCTGCGCCGGACGCTCAGGCGCTGATTGCAATTCGCGCGGCGCCCGCTTATTTCAGGATGCGACACCAATCAGGCCAAGGCCCGCGATGAACTGGATTTCCAACTACGTCCGCCCCAAGATCAACTCGCTGTTTTCGCGACGCGAAACGCCGGAAAATCTCTGGACCAAATGCCCCGAATGCGGGACCATGCTGTTTCACCGCGAACTGGCGGAGAACCTGAATGTCTGCACGAACTGCGACCACCACATGCAGTTCAGGCCGCGCGACCGGTTCAACGCGCTGTTCGATGGCGGTGTGTTCACCGAAATCGAAGTGCCCGAACCGATTGCCGACCCGCTGCACTTCCGTGACCAGAAAAAGTATCCCGACCGCCTGAAAGCGGCGCAGAAAGCCACCGGCGAAAAAGAAGCGATGCTGGTCGCAGAAGGCGAAATGGGCCGCACCCCGATCGTGGCCGCCGCGCAGGACTTTTCTTTCATGGGTGGCTCGATGGGCATGTATGTCGGCAATGCCATCGTCGCGGCCGCCGAACGCGCGGTAAAGCTGAAACGACCGCTGATCCTGTTTTCGGCCGCTGGTGGCGCACGGATGCAGGAAGGCATTCTTTCGCTGATGCAGATGCCGCGCACCACGGTTGCGGTGCAGATGCTGAAGGAAGCCGGCCTGCCCTATATCGTCGTGCTGACCCATCCCACCACCGGCGGCGTTACGGCGTCCTATGCCATGCTGGGCGATGTGCATATTGCAGAGCCTAACGCGCTGATCTGTTTTGCGGGGCCGCGCGTCATTCAGCAAACAATTGGCGAACAATTGCCCGAGGGGTTCCAACGCTCTGAATATCTGCTGGATCATGGCATGCTCGACCGGGTGACTCACCGCAAAAATCTGCGCGATGAGCTGATCACGATCACCCGGATGCTGCTGCGCCTGAGCCCGCCGGTGAAGGGCGACCTGGCAGCGCCCAAGGAAGACGCGGCGCCAGCACCGACGCCGGCGGGCGCAAAAGAGTGAGCAGCGCATCGTCGGACATCATCCTTGAAAGGTTGATGACGCTGCACCCAAAGATCATCGACCTGACACTTGACCGGATGTGGACGCTTCTGGAAAAGCTTGGCCATCCCGAACGCGCCCTTCCGCCGGTGGTCCACGTTGCCGGCACCAACGGCAAGGGCTCGACCCAGGCGATGATCCGCGCCGGACTCGAGGCTGCCGGAAGAACCGTCCATGCCTACACCTCGCCCCATTTGGCGCGGTTTCACGAACGCATCCGGCTGGCGGGCGAGCTGATTTCCGAAAAAGACCTGACGGCCATTCTCGACGAGGTGGCAAGCGCGAACTCAGACGCGCCAATCACCTATTTCGAGGTCACGACCATCGCCGCATTCGTGGCATTCTCGCGAACACCAGCCGACTACCTGCTGCTCGAGGTCGGGCTTGGCGGCCTTTACGACGCCACCAACGTCATCGACAAGCCGGCGCTTGGCGTGATCACCCCGATCTCCATCGACCACCAGCAATTTCTTGGCGACAAGCTTGGCGGGATTGCGGCCGAAAAGGCTGGCATCATCAAGCGCGGTGTGCCCTGCGTGGTCGGCCCGCAAGCCGATGAGGCGATGGACGTGATCGAAGCCACGGCCGCCCGGCTTGACGCACCGCTGATCGCCCACGGCCAGCACTGGCATGTCTGGGAAGAGCGCGGGCGCATGGTCTTTCAAGACGAAACCGGCCTGCTCGACCTGCCGCTACCCAACCTGATCGGGGCGCATCAGGTGCACAACGCCGGCGCCGCGCTGGCGTCGCTACGCCACCTTGGCCTTGACGACGCCGCCTGCGAGGCCGCCGTGACCCATGCCCAATGGCCCGCGCGCCTGCAGCGACTGCGCTCCGGTCCGCTGGTGCAACTGGCCGGCAGGGCTGAGCTTTGGCTCGACGGCGGCCACAATCCGGCCGCGGGCAGTGCGCTGGCCGAGGCGCTCACACGGCTGCCACCGCGGCCCACTCACCTGATTTGCGGCACGCTGAGCACCAAGGACGTCACTGGCTACATGCAGCCATTGCGCACCGTCTCCGATACGCTGCACGCGGTCTCGATCCCAGGTGAAAAGGCCACGTTGCCCGCAGACGAAACCCGCGCCGCCGCCGCCAGTGTCGGCTTTGATGCGCAGGTTGCACCGTCGGTCTCGGATGCGGTCGCGGACATCGTGGCACGCCACCCCGACGCGCGCATCCTGATCTGCGGGTCGCTCTATCTTGCCGGAAACGTGCTGCGCGAAAACGGTTGAACGCGCCGGTCTGCGACATCCGCACCCATTGATACACATTCAAAAAGTTGTATGTGTTGGCAGCGCAACGCCAATTTCAAAGGCCATGACATGCAACAAATTGCTCTTATCCTGACAGCCATCATACTTGGCCTCGTCACCGGTCGTATCACCGGTGGATTCACTTTTTCCTCGGCCGTCTGCCTGATCGCCGGCATTTTTCTGGTCACACCCAGCCTTTTCAAGTTTCGCCTCTCAGACCTGGCCATGATCAAGGGACACCTGCCGGCCCTCGGAAAGAACCTGGTCATCAACTACGTCCTCCTGGTCGCCGCGGCACTTGTGATCGGCTACCTCAGCCAGGATATCGGCATTGCCGCCGCCCTCCTGGTTCTGGCGCTTTTGCCCGGTGGCGGCATGGTGATGATGTGGATCAAGACATCGGGCGCGAATGTGAAACTCGGTTTCATCATCTTCATGATCAATCTTGCGTTGGTCCTGCCAGCCACCCTGGTCTTTCACCAGTTCTACGCCCTTGCGGCCCCATATTTCCCCCCGGTGGACCTGAGCGCGGCAGACCCGGCTACCGCCGCCCGTTCAATCAAGCCGCAGGCGCCGTTCATGATCCTGATCGTGATCCCGTTCCTGCTGTCGCGCCTCGCGCTCAAATTCTTCCCCAGCGTGGTTTCCTTTACCGGCAAACAT
>JALSJL010000366.1 GCA_026989405.1 Marinosulfonomonas sp.
CGGCGCCGGGCAAACCTGCTGGACGGTGCGGCGCCGTTTTACCGGATCTATCGCTGCGCCTGTGGCGGGCATGTGGCGGTGGGCGCCATAGAGGCGAAATTCTGGGCGGCGTTGCTTGCCGGGCTGGAGCTGGCGGACATGCCCGACCAGATGTCCCGCCGCGACTGGCCGGCGATGGCCGAAAGGCTGGCCGCGGTCTTTGCCGGGAAGAGCCGCGACCACTGGGCTGCGCATTTTGCCGCGAGCGATGCCTGCGTGACGCCGGTTCTGTCGCTTGCCGAAGCGCCCGATCACGGGCATATGGTCGCGCGCGGGGTCTTCGGGGCGGCCGGTCCGGCGGCGGCGCCACGGCTGTCCGAGACACCGGGGAGTGCCGGGGCGCAGGCGCAAAGCCGGCCTCTGGACCCTGCGCAACTGATTGCGGTCTGGTCGGGCGGCAGCGGGTGAACCGGCGACCGGATGCGGGCTGAAACGCAAAGAGCCGGGCGTGAACCCGGCTCTCGTGTCATTCAAGCCCGCAGGTTGCGGGTCAGGCGGTCTTTTTCCGGCGCCCGGCGAAGCCGAGAAAGCCCAGCCCCGTGAACATCAGCGCCAACCCGGCCGGAAGCGGCACGGCGGATACTGCGTTCGCGACCGTGAAGTCAAACGACCTGATCAACGCCGACGAAAGAATACTGGAGCCTCCCGGCGCGGTGAGGTCGATGCCGAAAATGAACATCAAACCGGATGGAGACGTTGCATTCGGATCGATCGGAAAACTGACTGTTTCAAGCATGGCTGACGCGAAACCGACAGGCGGCTGAGCCTGCGTTCCGGGATAGCCCATGATGAACGGGAGTTGCGGGGCCGCCAGACCATGCCCCCGGCCGGTCATGCTGTTGAAGGTGACTTGCTGATCGGCCTGGATCAACAGGCTGGTCATGCCGTTTCCGGGCCTGCCGAAGGACAGACCGCCGCCATTGGCCTGGCGGAAACCGTCTGAACCATAGGCAGTCGCCGTGATCGTGAAGTTGACCCCGTCGACGGTGTCGGTCACCACGTTCTGGCCGAAGGTTGAGGCGTAGGTTGCTGTCGTGAAATCCAGCGTCGATGCCTGCGCTCCGGTCAAGGCGCCAAAGCCGACGATAACGGCCGCAGCACATCCAGTTGCGATTTTCTTGAGAATTGTCATTATTTCTTTCACCCTTTTTATCAATAAGTAACGCCCTTGTTATCAGCGGAATTCTGGTAGGCAAAGCGAAAAATAGCCTGTTTCCAATATGTTGACAGTGATTGTTTGCATGCATGATTATTCAGCTCTGGGCCGCGTCGCCGGACGCCTTTGTCTGCGTGGCTCTGGCGTTTTCGCGCGGCAGAACGGGACGGGTGCGCTTTGGCGAAGGCGCGGCTGCCCGAGCGCGCAACGGTGCGAGGTGGCTTCGGCCGAGGGTGGGTCTTGCGGCCACCAGCGCGCGCGTGGCGGGGGCGGGTGGTGCGCCGTTACAGGCGCCCATCGGTGAATTGAACCAGATCCCGGAGATTTCCATACAGATCACGAAAGACTGCCACTATCCCATAGTCCGCCTCTTTCGGCGCACGCTCGAACTCGATGCCTCGCGCCACGAATGTTGCGTAGTCTTTCCAGAAATCATCGGTTCCGAGAAACAGGAAAACCCGGCCACCGGTCTGATTGCCGACAAACCTTGACTGCTCCTCGCTCGACGCGCGGGCAAGCAATAGGGCACTTCCTCTGCTCCCCTTTGGAGCAACGGTGACCCATCGCTTGTCTTGTTCGGGTTGGTCGACGTCTTCCAACAGGGAAAAGTCGAGCTTTTTGACGAAAAACTCTATTGCCTCGTCATGGTCTCGCACCAGGAGCGCTGTACAGGCAAGCGTGCGGGGCATCCCATCTTCCTTTCAAGACCGGGCATGCCCTGACTTGCCGCCCGATTGGTCGGGGCCGTTCACTTGGGTGCCCTGCTGACGTTTCCAGCGTCTTGCAGCGGGTTTCCAGCCGGGCCGAAACTCCACGGGCCAGCTCGCAAGCCGCAGGTTTCAGGAACCGCGAGCGAAATGCGCAAGGCAACTTTCAAACATCCAGCTCCTCCACGAACCGCGCGTTTTCCTGGATATACTGAAACCGCAGTTCCGGCTTCTTGCCCATCAGGCGCTCAACCAGGTCGCCGGTTTCGCCCGGTTCGTCCTCATCGATGGTCACCCGGATCAGCTTGCGGGTGGCCGGGTTCATGGTGGTGTCCTTCAGGTCTTTCGCGTCCATCTCGCCCAGCCCCTTGAAGCGCTGCACGTCGATCTTGCCCTTGCCGCCAAGGCCCGCTGCCATCATCGCCTCTTTCTCGGCGTCGTCGGCCACGTAGATGCGCTTTGCCCCTTGCGTCAGCCGATACAGCGGCGGGCAGGCCAGATACAGGTGGCCCGCGTCGATCATCGGGCGCATCTGGGTGAAGAAAAACGTCATCAGGAGGCTCGCGATATGGGCGCCGTCCACGTCGGCGTCGGTCATGATGATGATCTTGTCGTAGCGCAGGTCGTCAAGGTTGAACCGCGTGCCCATGCCCACGCCAAGCGCCTGGCACAGGTCGTTGATCTCGGCGTTGGTGCCGATCTTGGAACTGGCCGCACCCAGCACGTTCAGGATCTTGCCGCGCAGGGGCAGAAGCGCCTGGGTGCGCCGGTCGCGCGCCATCTTGGCGCTGCCGCCCGCGCTGTCGCCCTCGACGATGAACAGCTCGGTGCCGGCACGGTTCTGGGCGGTGCAGTCGGTGAGCTTGCCGGGCAGGCGCAGCTTTTTCGTGGCAGTCTTGCGCGCGGTTTCCTTTTCGGCGCGGCGCTTCAGGCGTTCTTCGGCGCGCAGCACCAGGAAATCGAGGATCGCGCCGGCGGATTTGGTGTCGGCCGCCAGCCAGTTGTCGAAATGGTCGCGCACCGAGTTTTCCACCATCTTCTGCGCGCTTTCGGTGGACAGGCGGTCCTTGGTCTGGCCGACGAAGGACGGCTCGCGGATAAAGACCGAGATCAACGCGCAGCCGCCACCCGTGAGGTCGTCGCGCATGATCTGGGCGGCCTTCTTGTTGCCCGAAAGCTCGCCATAGGCGCGGATGCCCTTGAGGATCGCGGCCCAGAAGCCGGCTTCATGCGTGCCGCCCTCGGGCGTGGGCACGGTGTTGCAATAGGACTGGATGAAACCGTCGCGGCTTGGCGTCCAGTTGATCGCCCATTCGACGAAGCCCGGTTCGTCGAACTTGTCGGCAAACTCGACCTTGCCGGCAAAGGGGCGTTCGGAATAGGTGGTGGCCCCGCCAAGCGTTTCCTTGAGGTAGTCCGCCAGCCCGCCGGGGAAGTGGAACGTCGCCTCGGCCGGGGTTTCGCCGTCGTCGATCTCGCTTTTCCAGCGGATTTCGACGCCGGAAAACAGGTAGGCCTTGGAGCGCACCATCTTGAAAAGGCGCGCGGGCTTGAATTTCAGCTTGCCGAAGATCTCGGCGTCGGGGTGGAAGATGATCGAGGTGCCGCGCCGGTTCGGGGCGGCACCGGCCTTTTCGATGCCCCCTTGCGGGATGCCGCGGGAAAATTCCTGGACGTAAAGCTCGCGGTTACGGGCGACCTCGACGCGCAGATGGTCCGAGAGCGCATTGACCACGCTGACGCCGACCCCGTGCAGCCCGCCCGAGGTCTGGTAGGCCTTGCCGGAAAACTTGCCGCCGGCGTGCAGCGTGCACAAGATGACCTCGAGCGCGCTTTTGTCGGGGAATTTCGGGTGCGGGTCCACCGGAATGCCGCGGCCGTTGTCGCGGATGGTGACGGAATGGTCGGCGTGCAGTTCCACCTCGATTCGGTTGGCGTGGCCGGCCACGGCCTCGTCCATCGAGTTGTCGAGCACCTCGGCCACCAGGTGATGCAACGCGCGCTCATCCGTGCCGCCGATATACATGCCGGGGCGCTTGCGCACGGGTTCCAGCCCTTCCAGCACTTCGATGGAGGATGCGTCGTAGCTCTGGTCACCGGTGGGGGTGAGAAGGTCGTCGGCCATGGGGCTGCTCTTGTTGGTTTTGATTTGGGTGCGATTAGATCATGAAAGGCCGGGGGGGTGCAAAGGGAATTCGGGTGTTGGGGCCAACGCACCCGCACACTCTATGCGTTCAAGACAATGATCTCAATCGGCCAGGCCATTACATGAATTGGAAGTCGGGATTGTGATTGCGCATCCGCATTGGCAGTTTCAGATCATAATCATTTGTTTTCCGGGCCTCGGCTGTTTTCTCAATCAGAAAACGCAAGTTCTCCGGGTTGTTGGCTATGCGCGACCAAGGGACAACCGACATCTTGACTTTGGGCGCAAGCAGATTGTGGATGACCCGTTCCGGCAAGTCGGGGTTTCTCTGGCGATACTCATCCATCTGTTTAATGGAAAACCAGTTTGATCTATCTATATCTGGATAAATCCGTTCCTGTTCCCCGGAAAGGCCGGCATGTATCAAATTGTTTCGAGATGTCGGAGGATCAATCACCAGTATCCCCGACCGCTTGTTGACTGACCCGTCAATCATGCTTGATTTCAACTCCCAATCGACGTGTTTTCGAAACCGGGTTTCGGTTCCGCATAGCAGGATCGTGACCGTCGAGTCGCGCAGGTAGTTATCCCGGATAATCTGTCGAATCCTTTCAGCTGGAAGCGTGTCGTCGATGTCATCGGTGTCAACAGAGCGGTCGATGAAGATATTGTCGGCTTCATTCATTTCAATCAGGTAGTTCTTGTAATCCTGATCGTTTTCATGGTGGTAGCTGATGAATACTCTTCGCATTTGCGGTTCCTAAAAAAAAACTTTTGGGCAGCTTGCAAGATCATGATGGCACCAAGCGTGAGCGCGGCGATGGAAATATATGTCGATGATGCCTTCCATTTGTTGGAAATGTCCGGAATGTCCGTATCGCCAATCAGTTCCGCAGCTTTTTTCAGCGCGGTCTGGTTCATTCGCACACCTTGGTTGACTTTTTCGATGACCCAACCGATCAAGACCAAGGATCCGCCGATCAAAGCACTGAACCACCATTCTGGCGCTCCGGGGGTCGCCCGCAAGACCAACGCGGTGGCTGTGCCAATCGCAACAAGGATTTGCAGCATTTGCCAACGCAACTTGTCTAAATGCCGAAACGTTTCGTAGCGTTGACGGTATACTTCGAGCGGTGTTGCCTCAGACATTCCATTCCCTGACAGGTCGAATTCGACTCGGTGACAGTATATGAACGAATGGGGAACATCTCAAGGTTCGGTGAGCAAGGGAAAAAGCCGAGGTGGAATCAATGAAGATAATGCCCGGCATCGCCGGGCAGCGCCCGACCGCCCCCATGGGCGGGCGCTTCACGCCCACCCGCGGTCGGGCGCTGCCCTCGGTTGCCCGGGCGGGAAAAGATGCCTTTGCCGCCCGGGGCGCGTCAAGCGGGCCGGGCTGCGCCTGCCTGCCCCCCGGCAGGCGCATTTGCGCCCGCCCAGGCAGGCGCTGCCCTCGGTCTTGCCGTCTGATCCCCCTTGCCTCCCTTTGCCCGATCGGGTTGGCTGGGGTTGTCCGCAACAGGCAGGAGCACCGGCCATGGCCCACGATCCGCAAGCCAACAAACGAAATGCCATCGCGTTCTACGAAATGGCCTATCTCGGCGATCCGGCGGGGGCGGTGGCGCGTTATGTCGGGGAAGACTACATCCAGCACAACCCGGCTGTCGGCGATGGCAAGCAGGCCTTCATCGACTATTTCGAGGACATGGCGCGCGACTACCCCGACAAGTCCATCGAGTTCCTGCGCGCCGTGGCCGAGGGCGACCTGGTGGCGCTGCACACCCACCAAACATGGCCCGGCGGCGATGAATACGTGACGATGGATTTCTTTCGCTTCGATGAAAACGGCAGGATCGTCGAGCATTGGGACGCGATCCAGCAGATCCCCGAAACCAGCGCCAACGGCAACCCGATGTATTGAACGCGCGCGCCGGCCGGGTTTGCGAGGGCGGCGGGAAATGACAGAAGGGCCTGATGCGGTGTGGATCAACCCTGGGCCGGTCTGAAAGGGGCGCTGAGCGCGGTGGCCTGGCCGACGCGACCCACCCGGCGCTCAGGGCGCGAAACACCCGCGCAAGGCTGCGCAAGACGGCGAGGCCATGCCTGCACGGGCCGGAAAATACCGGCAAGGGCGGTGGCACCCGTGGCCGGGCGCAGGCCGCGGTTTGCGGGCGGCAAGACACCTGGCCCTGAAGGCGTTTGGCCCGGCCTGGTTCTTTGGGTAGACTGGCCGCGAGGAGGACGCGGCGATGTTCAGAGCCCTTGCGATGTTCCTTGCGCTCTGGGTGGGCGCGGGCGCGGCCCTGGCCCAAGGCGGACAGCCGGGGGAGCGGCTGCGCGTGCTTGTCAAACCGGTGCCGCCGTTCGTGATTCTGGCCGAAGACGGCGCGGTTTCGGGCTACAGTATCGAACTCTGGCAGGCGCTGGCCGAACGGCTTGGGGTGGACAGCGACATCAGCGTCCGGCCGGACCTGCCGGGCCTGCTTGACGCCATCGGCAAGCGAGAGGGCGATCTGGCCATTGCCGCGGTGACGATCACCGAAGAACGCGAAGGGCGGCTCGATTTCTCGCACCCCTATTTCCGGTCCGGTCTGCAAATCATGGTGCCCGCCGGGCCGGCCGGGCTGCTGGCGCGCACCGGGGCGGTCGTGCGCTCGATGTTTGCCTCGCCGGTCTTTCGGCTGGCGCTTCTGGTGCTGGTCGCGATGGTGCTGTTGACGGCCCATGTCGTGTGGCTGATCGAGCGCCGCCGCAACCCGGACTTTTCGCGTCCCTATCTGCCAGGGCTCTGGGACGGGATCTACTGGACCATGGTGACCATCTCGACCGTTGGCTACGGCGACAAGACCCCGAAAACCCACGCCGGCCGGGCGGTTGCGCTGGGGCTCATGGTGTTCGGCTATATCGCCTTTGCCTGGTTCACGGCGACCATTGCCTCCAGCATGACGGTTGCCGAACTGGAAGGCGCGATCAACGGGCCGGACGATCTGGCCGGCAAGGAGGTTGCGACGGTGGCCGGGTCGACCAGCGAAGACTGGTTGCTGGCCCGTCCGGGCGTGCGCATTCAGGCCCATGACACGATCGAGGGGGCCTACCTGGCGCTGGAAGAGGGGCGTGCGGATGCGGTTGTCCATGACTACCCGGTGCTGAGCTACCATGTGCGCGGGGCCGGGCGCGGCAAGGTGCGGCTGACCGGGCCGGTTTTCCAGCCTGAATCCTATGGCATCGTCTTTCCGCCCGGCTCTGCCTTGCGCGAGCGCCTCAACCGGGCCTTGCTGAACCTGACCGAGGCCGGCGAACTGGCGCGGCTGCACCGAAAATGGTTCGACGAACAGCCAAACTAGGGGCGGGACCGGTTCCCCCTGCGTCCTGCGGAAATGACGGATTTTTCCGCTGACCGCGTTGCAGGGCATGGAAAACCAACAGGATCTGCCTGCGCGCCCCGCGCCTGGTCAATGACAACATCTGTCAAACCGGTGGCGCAGGATCAATCGGGCCGGACCCCGGAGCCTGTCGCGTTCATGGGTATTCAGGCGAAACGCTCCAACGCCTTGTTTTCGCATGTCCCGAAAGCTCAAGACCGGTGCCCTCTCTTGAGCGGCAGGCTTCAGGGTCGCGCGCCTTGTGCCATCATCGGCCCTGCAAGATCGGCACAGCAACCGGCCCGCACCGTCGGCGCGGGCCGGTTGGCGTTTTTTGCAAGGCCGAAATCAGGTCTGGCCGTGGACCCTGTCGACCACCTGGGCCAGTTCTTCCTCGATCTTCGGGTCGATGTGAATGGCGTCATCGACACTGAGCGCGCCGGCAGTCGGGTCGTTGTAGACCTCGGTGTCCAGCTTTTTCTCGGACTTGGCGACGATACAGCTGACCGCCGCGTCGCCCGAGACATTGACCGCCGTGCGGATCATGTCCATCAGCCGGTCGACCCCGAGGATCAGACCAATGCCTTCGACCGGCAGGCCGACCTGGGTGAAGACCATCGACAGCATGATCAGCCCGACACCAGGCACGCCGGCGGTGCCGATCGAGGCCAGCACCGACATCAGGATCACGGTCAGATAGCCGGCCATGCCCAGTTCGACGCCATAGACATTGGCGATGAACACGGTTGCCACACCCTGCATGATCGCGGTGCCGTCCATGTTGATGGTGGCGCCGAACGGCACGGTGAACGAGGCCACCGAATTGTCCACGCCATAGCGTTCGGTCACCGTGCGCATGGTGACCGGGATGGTCGCGTTCGAGCTGGCCGTCGAAAAGGCAAAGACCTGCGCATTGCGGATCTTTTTCATGAACGTGACCGGGTTGAGGCCGGAAAACACCTTGAGCACGATCATCAGCGTGACGAACAGGTGGAACATCAGCGCACCGACCAGCACCAGAACGTAGCCGGCAAGCGAAGCCAGAAGCTCCAGCCCGAGGTTGGCCACGGCCTTGCAGATCAGGGCGAACACCGCATAGGGCGCAACCGCCATGATGATGTTAACCATCTTCATCATGATCTCATTGGCGATTTCGGCCCCTTCGACCACGCTTTTGGCCTTGGTGCCGACCATGAGGATCGAGATGCCGACCATGATCGAGAAGAAGATGATGGGCAGCATGTCCCCCTCGGCCATCGCCGCAAGCGGGTTGGTCGGGATGATGTCGATCAGCACCTGCGTCAGCGGGGGCGCCTCGCGGCCGGAAAAGTCGGAGGTGGTGGCCAGGTCAAGGCCGCCACCGATGCCCAGCCCGGCGGCAATGATGATCGCCGTGGCAATGGCAATTGCGGTGGTCAGCATATAGAGCGCAAAGGACTTGGTGCCGACCCGGCCCAGCATCCGGATGTCGCCGATGCCGCAGACACCGCAGATCAGCGAGAAGAACACCAGCGGAACGACCAGCATTTTCAACGCGTTGACAAACATCTTGCCGACCACATGGAACAGGCCGTTGACGATGTAGTCTCCGGTGAACGTGCCCCCTGCGTTCAGCCCTGTCAGGTTGAATGCCAGTCCGAGCACAATGCCAAGAAACATGCCCAGGAGCACCTGGGTGGTGAGTGTCATTTTCCTTTTTTCCGACATTTCTTGTCCCCTGTTGGTTGTGTTTTTCCTTTCAGTTTAACCTGAAGATGTGAAATCGGTGGAAAATCGCCCATGGGCGGGAGCGTGGGCGAAAATGTGCTCACACCCGGGGGGCAAGTTCTGCGATGGTGCATGAAGGGGTCGGCCTGAAGGCGGATCGGTCGGAAAGAAGGAAAAGAGTGAGCTGGATCAAGACAATTCCCCATGCCGAGGCAACCGGCAAGCTGAAGCGGCTGTATGACCGGATCAAGGGGCCGGGCGACAATGTCGACAACATCATGATGTCCCACAGCCTGCGTCCGCACACGATGGAAGGCCACATGGCGCTTTACAAGAACACGCTGCACCACAGCGCCAATTCGCTGCCAAAGTGGTTTCTCGAAACGCTGGGCGTCTGGGTCAGTTCTCTGAACGGTTGCGACTATTGCGTCGAGCATCATTTCGCGGGCCTGGCCCGCCTGCTGCAGGACGATGAGCGCGCCGCGGCGCTGCGGGTGGCCATCGAAGAGCGCGACATCGGGGCCCTGCCGCTCGAGCCGGCGCAGAAAATGGCGATGCTTTATGCGCAGGAGCTGACGCTGAACCCGGCGGATGTGAGCGAGCCGATGGTCGCCGGGCTGCGCGCCGGCGGGCTGGAGGACGGCGAGATCCTCGAAATCAACCAGGTGGTGGCCTATTTCAACTATGCCAACCGCACGGTGCTGGGGCTGGGCTGCGCGACCGAAGGCGATGTGCTGGGGCTGTCGCCGGGCAATTCCGACGACCCCGAGGACTGGGCGCATGGCTGAACGCGGCTCATCGCGTCCTTGCGGACGCTCTTCGCCCGGCAGCGATGAGGGCCGCAAGGCCCCGAAGAGCGGTCGGTTGGCCGGACCGGGCGCGTAGCGATGTCGGGTTTCCCGATCATTGATCTTGCGCAGTTCGCCGCCGCAGACCCGGCCGGCCGGGCCCGCATCGGAACGCAGGTCGACCGGATATGCCGTGAAACCGGGTTTCTGGCAATCGCCGGTCACGGCGTGCCGGCGGCCTCGATCAACGCGATCTGGGCTGCGGCGCGTGGCTTTTTCGACCAGCCGGCGTCGGCAAAACAGCGCGTCGCCCCGCCGCCGGGCGCCCCCTACGGCTATCTCGGACCGGGGGCCGAGGCGCTGGCGAAAAGCCGTGGCGAAGACACGCCGCCCGACCTGAAGGAAAGCTTCAACGGCGGCCCGCTGGCCGTGCCGCCGGGTGAAACGGATGCCGATGCGCTGGCGTTTTGCTACGCGCCGACGCCCTGGCCCGACCTGGCCGGTTTCCGCGCGGCATGGCAGGGGTATTACCGCGAGATGGAGGCGCTGGCCGCGCGCATCATGCAGCTTTTCGCGGTGGCGCTGGGGCTGGAGCCGGACCATTTCGCACCGCTCATCGACGCGCCGGTTTCGGCGCTGCGCGCGCTCAACTACCCGGCAACCGACAGGCCGCCGGCGCCGGGCCAGCAACGGGCCGGGGCGCATACCGACTATGGCAGTCTGACGATCCTGTTGCCCGAACCGGGCAGCCGCGGGCTTGAGGTTCAGATGGCCGACGGGCACTGGCAGGCCGTGCCGCCCATGCCCGGTGCCTTCGTGATCAACATCGGCGACCTCATGCAGCGCTGGACCAACGACCGCTGGCAGTCGACGCTGCATCGGGTGGTGGTGCCGCCCGAAGCCGCCGGCCGGCGCCGCATGTCGCTCGCGTTCTTCCACCAGCCGAACTGGCACGCCGAAATCGCCTGCCTCGACCCCTGTCGTGGCGACGGCGCGCGCCATGGGCCGGTTCTGTCCGGGCCCTACCTGCAAGACAAGTTCACCGCCGCCACCGCCGGCCAGGCCGTCGCACGCATGCCCTGACCGCTTGCCATGGCGCGGCCCGTCGCGGCGGCGCCCGACGCGGCGAACAGGCGGCTGATCCTTGACAGGGATCAAAGCGCCGCCGCCGCGCGTCACATACAATATGCCGCGAACAGGAAAGGATCATTCAATGACAGAAAAGACGGCAAAGCAGAACACCGAAGAGACGCAGGAGACCGGAGACGACAGCTTTCCCACGGTGACGCCCGATGCCATTCGCGCGGCCTTCGAAAACGGGGTCTTTCCCTACAAGACGAAAATGTCGCGCAAGGAATACGAGGTTCAGAAGGCGCTCTTGCAGGCCGAGCTGCTCAAGGTGCAGCACTGGGCGCAGGAGACCGGGCAGAAATTCGTGATGCTGTTCGAAGGCCGCGACGCCGCCGGCAAGGGCGGCACGATCAAGCGCTTCACCGAACACCTGAACCCGCGCACCGCGCGTGTGGTCGCGCTCAACAAGCCCACCGACCGCGAGCGCGGGCAGTGGTTCTTTCAGCGCTATATCGAACATCTGCCGACCGCCGGTGAAATGGTGTTCTACGACCGCTCCTGGTATAACCGCGCGGGTGTCGAGCGTGTCATGGGCTTTTGCACGCCGAACGAATACCTGGAATTCATGCGCCAGACCCCCGACTTCGAGCGCATGCTGGTGCGCTCGGGCATCCGGCTTTACAAATACTGGTTTTCAGTGACACGCGAAGAGCAGAAACGCCGGTTCCTGTCGCGCGAAACCGACCCGCTCAAGCGTTGGAAACTGTCGCCCATCGACCGTGCGTCGCTCAGCAAATGGGACGACTATACCGAAGCCAAGGAGGCGATGTTCTTTTACACCGACACCGCCGATGCGCCCTGGACGATCATCAAGTCGAATGACAAGAAACGCGCCCGCATCAACACGATGCTGCATTTCCTGAACAGCCTGGATTATCCGGGCAAGGATTCCGAAATCGTCACGCCGCCCGATCCGCTGATCGTGGGCCGGGCCGAGCAGGTGGTGCACCGCGCCGACCATATCCTGGGCGCCTCGCTGCATCCCGGCGGCAACTGAACGCCGGGTGATGACCCCCGGCAGAGCTTGCTCTGACCGGGGGTCGCGCCAGTGGTGGTGGCATTCTCAACTGTAAAGCTTCGGCTCTCCCAGCTTTTCATGGATCGCGTTGGCGTCGGCGTGGTCTATGCCCAACTCGCCGGCCAGGGCGTTCAGAAATTCGGCCTCGTTGCGGTTGTCGAGGTCGATGGCCAGCACGGCCATGGTGTAGACCTGCTCGGCCATTCCGAACGGCACATCGCGGGCCAGTGCCTTCACATCGACCGGTCTGGCCAGCTCCTCGTTGATGAAGGCCATGTCCTCGGCCGACACCTCGCCCAGCTGGCCCAGCAGCTTTTCCTTTTCCTTCGCATCGATGCGCCCGTCGCTCTTGGCCGCCTGAAGCATCGCCCGCAGCATGATCCTTGCGGCGTCTTCCTGTTCGGGGGCCGGTGCGACCACCGGCTCGCCAAACCCGTCGAGCGACTGGTTCAGCAGATCGCCCAGGCTGCCGGTTTTCGGGGCCGCGACCTCGATGTTGCCCCTGGGCCGAGACGCTTGCGACAGGCCTTCCAGCAGGCCGCCAAGCCCGCCGCTGCTGCCCGCCGCCGCGCCACCGCGGCCGGCCAGGATGCGGCCAAGCTCGCCCAGGTCGGGCATGGAGCCGCCGCTTCCGCCGGCCGCGCCGGGCGAAAACCTGTCGCCGAAAATGCCGCCCAAGCCGCCGCCGGCCTCGGGGGCCGCGCCCCCGGTCGGGCGCGCGGTGCGCTGGCCCGAGGCCAGACCGCTGACCCCCTTTGCGACCGCCACCCCGATTG
>JALSJL010000367.1 GCA_026989405.1 Marinosulfonomonas sp.
CGCTTTACGGGCTCTGGGCGGCACGCCGCGCCAAGCTGGCGCATGGCTTTGCCGTGAAACCACTTTGGGCCGAGGTCGTCATGGCCGCGATCATGTCGGGCGCGATCCTGGGGTTTGTCGCCACGCTCAACGCCTACGAGGTGCCGGTGCGGCGGCTGAAACGCCTGTTCGAGGCGCGCGGCGAGACCATGCCCGAAGGCTTCACCGCCGCCTACGGCCTGCCGATTTCGGTGCTGGTGCTGATCGCGGTGGCGGTGGCGATGACGCTGATTGCGCGGCGCACCCGGTTCGGGCGCTACGTGTTCGCCACCGGCGGCAACCCGGACGCGGCCGAGCTGTCGGGCATCAACACCCGTTGGCTGACAGTCAAGGTCTTTGCCCTGATGGGGGCGCTGACGGCGATATCGGCGGTGGTGGCCTCGGCCCGGCTGACCTATCATTCAAATGACATCGGCACGCTGGACGAGTTGCGCGTGATCGCCGCGGCGGTGATCGGCGGCACGGCGCTTTCGGGCGGGTTCGGCACCATCTACGGCGCCATTCTGGGGGCGCTGATCATGCAGTCGCTGCAATCGGGCATGGCGATGGTGGGGGTGGATGCGCCGCTGCAGAACATCGTCGTGGGCGCGGTGCTGGTGCTGGCGGTGCTGGTGGACATCATCTATCGGCGCAAGACGGGGGACGGGGCATGAACACGCCGCTGGTGGAAATGCGCGACATCTCGGTGTCGTTCGGCGGCGTCAAGGCGGTGGACCACGTCAGCGTCGATCTGTTCCCGGGCGAGGTCGTGGGCCTTCTCGGCCACAACGGCGCCGGCAAGAGCACGCTGATCAAGGTGCTGTCCGGGGCCTATCATGCCGACGCCGGCGAGATCTTCATCAACGGCGAACAGGCACGGATCACCAACCCGCGCGATGCGCGCGGCTACAACATCGAGACGATATATCAGACGCTTGCGCTGGCCGATAATCTGGATGCGGCCTCGAACCTTTTTCTTGGGCGCGAACTGGTGACCCCGCTGGGGCTGATCGACGACCGCGCGATGGAGGCCGAAGCGCGCAAGATCATGGCCCGGCTGAACCCGAACTTTCAGAAATTCTCGTCCCCCGTGTCGGCGCTGTCGGGCGGGCAGCGGCAATCGGTGGCGATTGCACGCGCGGTCTATTTCAATGCCCGCATCCTGATCATGGACGAACCCACCGCGGCCCTGGGACCACAGGAAACCCGGATGGTTGCCGACCTGATCATGCAGCTGAAAAGCGAAGGCATCGGGATTTTCCTGATCAGCCATGACATCCACGACGTGATGCAGCTTTGCGACCGCGCCAGCGTGATGAAGAACGGCAAGCTGGTGGGAACGGTCGCCATCGGCGATGTCACCGACGACGATCTGCTGTCGATGATCATCCTTGGCAAGAACCCGAAAGCGGCCTGAGCCTTCGGGCTACCCAAACTCGACGAAACGGCCGCGATAGATGGTGCGCGGCGCGATCAGGTCGGGTTTGATCTCGATCATCCGCGGGCTGAAATCGCCGGTGTCGAACTGCTCGAAAGCCATGGTAATCAGTGCGTCCGAGTTCTGGCGCACCATATGCACCGGGAATTGCAGGAAGGCACCGAACGGGTCGTAGTCATAGCAGCCGATGGCGGTTTGGTCGAAGGCGTCTCCGGGCAGGGTGACGAAGTGGCCCAGAACCCCTTCGAAGGCGGTAAGTGAATTGACAAACAACCCCGCCGGCAACCCACCAAGCCTGTCGCACAGGTCGCGGATTTCCCGTGCCGCCCGCCCCGGTGCATAGCCGCAGGCGATGATCTGCTCGTCATGCACCTGGCCCAAGGTGTCGTCGACGGTTTTGCGAAAGGCCTCGATCCTGCGGCTGGTGGCGTAGTCATCCGCCGTGCCACCGATGAAATAGGGCCGCGCGCGCTTCCCGGTGCCGGATGCCGGCATTTCCGACAGGATCGTTTGCGTCAGCACCTGCGCGCCGTGGTAGTTGTCGGACACGACCGAGGGCGCGTCAGACCCCGGCAGATCGACGAACAGGAATGGCACGTTGGCGGCCCGGCAAATCCGGCTGAGCGCGTCCGGGTCAGTGGCGCCAACGATGAACAGGGCCTCGACCGCGTAGGAAATCAGCGTCTCGACCGTGCGGATTTCTTCCTGTGGGTCGCGCAGGGTCGAGGCGATCACGGGGCACAGGTGGCGCTCGCGGGCGTTGGCCTCGAAACTCTGGCTGATCGAGGAAAAGAACCGGTTGTCATGCACCGGCAGGATCATCCCCACCAGCCCGGATTTTGCCTTGCGCAACCCACGGGCCTGAAGGTTCGCCGAGTATCCCCGGCTGGCGGCAATCTCCTGGATGCGCTTGGCCGTATCCTCGCTGATGCGGCGGTTTTTCCAGGTGCCGTTGAGCACCGAGCTTACGGTGGAAGGCGACGCACCACTGGCCTCGGCGATGTCGTAGATCGTGGGTTTCTGTTTTTTGTATGGCAAGGGCTCGCCGTTTTCGCTGTGTTGGTCTGACGATAAGTCTTGACTAGTCTGCGGTTATTTGGTGCGATGTGCAATATCGATTGTGCATTGGCGATTCTAAAGACTTGCGCGCTCGCCGACCGGGCGAGGTGCCCGTCTCAAGTATTCGTTTCACGGACTGCACAATCGTTTGTGCAAATGGCCGGAGACACCGGTCACGTCTTTGGGAGGACATGATGAAAAAACTATCAACCGTTCTGGCCGGTGCCGCGCTCGCAGTTGCGTTCGCGTTTGGCGCGCAGGCACAGGACAAGCCGACGATGGGAATTGTCGTGAAGATCGGTGGCATTCCGTGGTTCAACGCCATGGAAACCGGGATCAAGGAAAAGGCCGCCGAGCTTGGCGTGGATGCCACGATGATCGGGCCGACCAGCGCCGACCCGGCGCTGCAGGTGCGCGCAATCGAGGATCTGATCGCCAAGGGCGTGGATGTCATCGGCGTGGTGCCGAACGACGAGGCCGCGCTTGAACCGGTGCTGGAAAAGGCAATGGCTGCCGGCATCAAGGTGGTGGCCCACGAAGGACCGGGGATCAAGAACCTCGACTGGGATTTCGAACTGGCCTCGGCCAAGGGCTTTGGCGAAACCCATGCGGAACTGCTGGCCCAGAAGATGGGCGGCAAGGGTGAATATGCCGTCTTTGTCGGCTCGCTCACCGTGCCGTTGCACAACGCATGGGCCGATTATGCCATTGCCTATCTGGGGGAAAAATACCCGGACATGAAGCTGATCGGTGAGCGCTACGGCGTGGCCGAAAGCGTCGATGACAGCCGCAAGACGGCGCTTGACCTGATGGCCGCCAACCCGGGGCTCAAGGGCTTCCTTGCCTTCGGCAGCCAGGGTCCGATTGGGGCCGGACGCGCGATCGAGGAACGCCGCATGGTGGGCCAGGTTCACGTGCTTGGGCCGTTCTCGCCCGGTCAGGGTCGCAAGCTGGTGAAAAGCGGCGCGATCTCGGGTGGTTTCATGTGGAACCCGGCCGAAGCGGGGCGCGTTTTCGTGACCATCGGCAAGATGCTGGTTGATGGCGTCGAGATCACCGACGGCATGGAAATTCCGGGTCTTGGGGTGGTGCATCCCGATTTCGAGAACCGCGACATCATCACCGACAACCTTATTCCGATCAACGCGGATACGGTTGACGAACTGGCCGATCTCGGCCTGTGATGACGACATGAGCGAGGGGCCGCGCCACGCGGCCCCTCATCACCCCTGACTGGGCAGGGAATATCCGAATAACGGGAAGGCACCGGGCATGACGTCACTTTATCACGGCGCACTGCGTGAACTCGAAGGCGTTTTTGAACGACTGGACGATACCGCCGTGGAGCACGCGGTCGGGATGATCGCAGAGGCAAAGCGGATCGTGGTGTTTGCCGGCGGGCGCGAGAAGCTGCAGATCATGGGGTTTGCCATGCGGCTTTACCACATGGGGCTGGATGCCCACGTGGAAGGCGACATGACCACGCCACCGGTGGGGCCGGGCGACCTGTTCGTTGTCACCATCGGGCCGGGCGAGATTTCAACGGGGCTGGCGTTGATGCAGGTGGCGCGCGATGCGGGCGCCGCGATCCTGTTCATCACCGCGCAACCCGACAGCCGCGGCGCGGCGCTGGCCGATTTCGTGCTGCACCTGCCGGCCCAGACCATGGCCGACGATCTGGGCGAAGCGCGCACCTCGGTGCTGCCAATGGGCTCGCTCTACGAAGGCGCGCTGTTCATCCTGTTCGAGGTCATGATCCTCAAGCTGATGGCCCGTCTGGGGATCAGCGCCGAGGACATGCGCGCCAACCACACCAACCTGGAATAGCGCCGATGCCGCTCGACAAGACCGCGCAGCGTGATGTTCCGGCCATTTCGTTGCGACATGTTTCCAAGCTGTTCGGCGGCGTGCATGCGCTGGATGACGTTTCCTTCGAGGTGCTGCCGGGCGAAGTGCATTGCCTGGCCGGCGAAAACGGCTGTGGCAAGTCCACGCTGATCAAGATCATCACGGGCGTCTACACCCCCGAAGCCGGGGTCGAGATGGCCTTTGCGGGCCAAAGCGTCACCTCGGTCACACCCAATGTCGCGCGCCAGAACGGCATCGCCGTGATCTGGCAGGACCTGGCGCTGTTTCCCGAAATGAGCGTGGCCGAGAACATCGCGTTCGAGACGCTCCTGGGCAACCTGCCCCGGCTGGTCAGTTACCGCCGCCTGCGCGCACGTTCGGCGGCGATTCTGGAAATGCTGGGCGAGGATATCGACCTGGATGCGCGGCTCAATACCTTGCCGATTGCCCAGCGACAGATCGTGGCGATTGCGCGCGCGCTGATCAGCGACGCAAAGCTGATCTTCATGGACGAACCGACCGCCTCGCTGACGCAATCGGAAACCGACAGCCTGCTGGGGGTGGTTCGCAAATTGGCGGCGCGCGGGGTGGCGGTGGTGTTCGTCAGCCACCGGCTGGCCGAGGTTCTGGACATCGCCGACCGGGTCACCGTTTTGCGCGACGGCAAGCTGGTCGGCATTTTCGAGGCCGAAGGCATGACGCAGTCGCGCCTGACCGAGTTGATGACCGGCAAGACGTTTGGCGCCGAAGTGGCGGCGCGCGACATGACCGGTGCGCCCGCGGTATTGGAGGTCGAAGGGCTGAGCCGCCATGGTGAATTCGAGGATGTGAGCCTCACCGTCCGCGAGGGCGAAGTCGTGGGCCTGACCGGGCTGATCGGCGCCGGGCGCAGCGAGTTGGGGCACGCGCTTTTCGGCATGACCCGGCCCGATGCGGGCACCATCCGCCTGTCGGGGCGCGAACTGCATCTGCGCTCGAACCGCGATGCGGTGGCTGAAGGCATCGCCTATGTCTCTGAAGATCGTCTGGCGCTGGGGCTGGTGCAGCCGCAGGCGATTGCCGACAATATCGTGCTGCCGATCCTGCCGCGCATTTCCAGGCGCACGGGGCTGATTTCGCCCACCGAAAAGGCCGGGCGCGTGGAACACTGGCTGCGCGAGCTTTCGATCAAGATCGGCCAGCCGAGTGATCCGGTCTCGACCCTTTCAGGGGGCAACCAGCAGCGGGTGGTTCTGGCCAAATGGCTGGCCACCAACCCGCGGGTGCTGATCCTCGACAGCCCGACCGTGGGCGTGGACGTGGGCGCGCGCGCCGGCATTTTCCGCATCATCCGCGACCTGGCCGAAAAGGGGCTGGCGATCCTGATGATCTCGGACGAGGTGCCCGAGGTCTATTTCAACGCCGACCGGGTGCTGCACATGGCCGGCGGACGCATCCGGGGCGAATACGACCCGCGCAAGGTCACGCTCAAGGAACTGGAGGCCGCGGTTTATGGTTAAGGCATTCCTGCGCGATTACCCGACCGAAGCGCGCCTTTTGCTCGTGGTGCTGGCGATCGTTCTGTTCCTGAGCCTGGCCTCGGACAGCTTCCTTACCCTGGTGAACTTCACGTCACTTCTGAACAACACTGCCGTCAACCTGATCTGGGCGGTCGGGCTGTTGGTCGTTCTGATCGCAGGCGGCATCGACATTTCCTTCGCGGTGGCGGCCTCGGTCGTGCAATATGTGGCGGTCTATGTGTTCGAGGCGATGGGGGGCGGCAACTGGGCGATCGGGTTCATCGTGGCCGGGGCGCTGGGAATTGCCCTGGGCTTTGTCAATGCGACCCTGATCCACCATTTCCGCATCATCACCATCGTTGTCACCATCGCCACCTTCAACGCCTTTTTCGGGCTGCTGATGTTCTTCACCTCGGGGCGGTTTCTTTACAACCTGCCCGACTGGTGGGTGGACCGGATCATCATCTTCGAACGTCAGACCGCAGACGGAACCTGGGCCGAGCTGACGCTGCCGGTGGCGGTGATGGCTGTCTGCCTGGGCGCGACCTGGCTGTTGATCAACCGCACCACGCTGGGTCGCCAGCTCTTTGCCTTTGGCGACAACCCGGAAGGCGCGCGCCGGCTGGGCATCAACATCGCGCTGATGCAGTTCCTGGCCTTCGGCTGGATGGGGATGATGGCCGGGATCGGCGGGCTGATGCAGGTCAATATCGTGCAGGAGGTGGTGCCCAACGCGCTGATCGGGCGCGAACTGGACGTGCTGGCGGCGGTGGTATTGGGGGGCGCGCGCCTGGGCGGCGGGCGCGGCTCGGTGCTGGGCTGCGTGCTGGGGGTGATGATCGTGGCGCTCACCCAGAATGGGCTGAACCTGATGGGGGTTTCGCCCTTTGCCTTCAAGATGGTGGTGGGGGCGATCATCCTGATCGCGATCTCGGCATCGAACCTGTCGTTTGCCCGCCGCGTGCGCCCGCCTGTGGGGGGCTGGAAATGAGCCGCCTGGTTAAGCGCCTGCGCGCCACATACGGCGACGATGTCCTGGGGCTCGTGGCCTTTCTGCTGCTGGTCGTGATCGGGTTTTCTCTGGCGACGCCCCGGTTCCTCTCAGCCGCAAATTTCGATTCCATGGCCTTTCAATTGCCGGTGCTGGGCCTGCTGACGCTGGCGATGCTGGCGCCGATCATCTCGGGCGGGCTGAACCTGGCGATCATCTTCACGGCCAACATCTCGGGGCTGACGCTCGCTGCAATTCTCAATTACTACGGCGGTGTGGACGCGCCTTTCTGGGCTTTCGTGCTGGGCGCCGGGGCCGCGTTGCTCGTGGGTGCCTTCTTCGGCTTTCTCATGGGGGCGGTCATCGCCTATGTCGGTGCGCATCCGATCCTGGTGTCGCTGGCAATGATGATCTTCCTGCGCGGGCTGGGCGAGTTCCTGACACGCGGCGGCGACATTTCCGGCTTTCCCGACTACCTGAAACCGATCGGACATGGCTTCATCCTGGGGGTGCCCGTGCCGTTGATCATCTTTGCCGTGGTCGCCTTTGCCATGCATGTGCTGCTCAGCCATACGCGGCACGGGTTTTCGGTTTACATGATCGGCTCGAACATCGATGCCACGCGCTATTCCGGCGTCCACACCCAGCGCACGCTGACGCTGATCTACACGATTTCCGGCCTGCTGTGTGCCATAGCCGGCATCCTGATGCTGACCCGCTTCAACTCGGTCCGGGTCGGCCACGGCGAGGCGTTGCTGCTGGTTACGGTGCTGGCCTGTTTCCTGGGCGGGGTGGACCCGTTCGGCGGCTTTGGCCGGGTTGTCCCGGTGGTGCTGGCGCTGGTGATCCTGCAGGTTCTGTCCTCGGGGTTGAACCTTCTGGGCGCGAACCAGCACCTGTCCACCGCGGTCTGGGGGTTGTTCCTGATCGCGGTGATGGTCCTGCGTTTCGTGGTCGGGCGCGTGCGGGAACGATTTGAAAAACGGAGGAACTGACCATGCAGGGATTTGGCGTGCACACCAGCATGTGGACCATGAGCTGGGACCGGGAAGGGGCAGAAAAGGCCGTGGCCGCAGCGGTGAAATACAAGATGGACTTCATCGAGATCGCGCTGCTCAACGCGCCGGCGGTGGACACGGCCCACAGCCGCGCGCTGCTGGAAAAACACGGGTTGCGGGCGGCCACCTCACTGGGGCTGCCCGAACCGGTCTGGGCGTCGCGCAACCCCGAGGGCGCGATCGAGCACCTCAAGGTCGCCATCGACAAGACTGCCGAGATCGGCGCCGAGGCGCTGTCGGGCGTGATCTACGGCGGCATCGGCGAACGCACCGGCGAGCCGCCGACCGAGGCCGAACTTGACAACGTGGCACGCGCGCTTGCGGCCGCGGCGGCGCATGCGAAAAAGCGCGGCGTTCTATTGGGGGTCGAGCCGGTGAACCGCTACGAGACCCACCTGATCAACACCGCCGCCCAGGGCGTGGCGATGATCGAGAAGGTGGGCGCCGAAAACATGTTCCTGCATCTCGACACCTACCACATGAACATCGAGGAAAAGGGCGCCGCCAACGGCATCATCGACGGGCGCGAGCACCTGCGTTATATACACCTTTCCGAAAGCGACCGCGGCACGCCCGGCGCCGGCACCTGCGACTGGGACGAAATCTTTGCCACGCTTGCGGCCATCGGTTTTGAGGGCGGGCTGGCGATGGAAAGCTTCATCAACATGCCCCCGGAAATCGCCTTTGGCCTGTCGGTCTGGCGCCCGGTTGCCTCGGGCGAGGCCGAGGTAATGGGCAACGGGCTGCCATTTCTGCGCAACAAGGCGCGCCAGTATCGGCTGATCTGAGGCAAAGGAAGCGCATGCCCGAAGAAACCGACCTTGCCGACCTGGAAAGCCGCCTTCTGGGCTGGCCCGGAAAGGCGCGCGTTCTGGTCGCGATTGCCGGTGCGCCTGGCGCGGGCAAGTCCACCGTCGCGCGCGCCCTGGTCGAACGGCTGAATGCGGC
Organism: Marinosulfonomonas sp.; assembly: GCA_026989405.1. Classification (GTDB taxonomy): domain Bacteria; phylum Pseudomonadota; class Alphaproteobacteria; order Rhodobacterales; family Rhodobacteraceae; genus JAJRUE01. Next base: position 8,860 of record JALSJL010000367.1, read on the forward strand.
GCGCGCCGGCCTGGCGGCACTTCTGGAAATGGACGGGTATCACTATGATGATCGGGTGCTCGGCGCTCTGGGGCGGCAGGCGCGCAAGGGCGCGCCCGATACCTTTGACGTCGGCGGTCTGCGCCATATGCTGACACGCCTGCGCGACCCGCGCGAGGGCGCCGTTGCCGTGCCCGTCTTTGACCGCGAAATCGAAATTGCCCGTGCCGGCGCGGCGCTGATTTCGCCCGGGGTGCGTTTCATCATCGTTGAGGGCAACTACCTGTTGCTGGACAGCCCGCCCTGGGCGGATCTGGCTGCGATGTTCGATCTGCGGGTGATGGTCACCGCCAGCCCTGAAACTCTGCGCGCCCGCCTTGTTAAACGTTGGCGCGACCTTGGCTATGACCCGGATGAAATCCGCGCCAAGGTCGAAAACAATGACCTGCCAAACGGGCAGTTGATCGCCGAAGGCAGCGTGTCACCGGAGCTACTCTTTCCGAACGATGAAGACGTCGCCGACCTGACGTCAGGCCGGATGGGCAGCTGAATATCCTCTGCCGGCGCTCCCGTCATTCTGATTGACGCACCTCAACGCATCCCGGTACCCTGTCGGACAAGATGAGGAGGCCGGCAACTTGCGCCCGACCGTGAACGACATTGCCCACGCCGCCGGGGTCAGCCTGGCAACGGTCGACCGCGTGCTGAATGCGCGCCCGGGCGTGCGCAAGGTGACGATCGAACGCGTCAACAAGGCGATCGAGGAACTCGGCTATGTGCGTGACCTGTCGGCGGCCAACCTCGCGCGGCGGCGTACCTACCGCTTCGTTTTCGTGCTTACCGAAGGCGACAGCCAGTTCCAGCGCACCCTCAGAGAGACGATCGAGGAGGTTGCAAAAAACGCAGCGCGCGAACGCATGATGGTGGAGACGGTCCTGGTGCCGCCGGGCGATCCGCACCACCTTGCCCGGGTGCTGCACGGGCTGGAGGACGACCGGGCCGAAGGGGTGGCGATCATGGCGCCCGAGACACCGCATGTGCGCGACGCGATCCGCCATCTGAAGGAAAACGGCATTGCGGTAGTGTCGTTGGTTTCCGATCTTCCAAATACCGATCAGGACCATTTCGTGGGGATCGACAGTATCGCAGCCGGGCGGACAGCTGGTGTGCTGATGCGACGTTTCTTGTGCAAAAACAAGGGAAAGGTTCTGGTTCTCAGCAACACGATGATCCTGCGCGAAAGCGTCGAGCGCCGTCTTGGCTTCGATGCCGCCCTGATCGAAAGCTACCCCGAAATCGAGGTGCTGCCGTCGATCGAGTGGCGCGATGATCCGGATCGATTGGAACGCAATGTCCGGGCCGCCTTCGCCAGCTATGATGACATCATCGGGGTCTATGTCACGGGGCCGGGAAACCGGCTGTTTTCCCGGGTGCTTGCGCCCTACCGGCAGGAGCACGACCTGGTTTATATCGCCCATGAACTGACCGATCACACCCGGGCCGGACTGGCCGATGGCAGCATCGACGTGGTGATCACCCAGGACATCGGGCATGTGGTGCGCTCGACCCTGCGGGTTCTGCGCGCCAAGGTGGACAAGACCGAGATTGATGCCGCGCAGGAACGCATCCGGATCGATGTTGTCTTAAAAGAGAACATGGGTTGAGCCAGGCCAGACCGATAGCCGAAAGACTCTGGCAGGTTGGCGGGGTTCGGGAAGTATGACGCATTTGTCCGCAAGGCGCGAGGCCGGTTTGAATTGATCAGACAGGTGCAACAACGGCTGCACCGCAGTTGACGACGATTCCGGGCCGCCCGGTCAACAGGTGACACCGCGCGGCTCGATTGAATGGCCAGTGACGCGGAAGTGCAAAAAATGGCAACAATAACAGTTGAGTGGCCATTGTTCAGGGCAAAATTCCGCCCAGCAGGTGGCCTGACGTTTCGCCGCGCAATGACTCTTGAGTGACGTACCTCAAATTTTTGTAGACACGTGGGGCCCGCCTCGCGTACGGTTTCCCTGCGGGTGGCCCGAGTCGCATAAATTGTGACCGCTGGATGCCGCGCTTTCTGGGAGGAATATTCATGAAACGACTGAATCTGTTAACGGCCTCGGCGCTGACGCTCAGCGCAAGCCTGGCCGCAAGTTCTGCGCAGGCGCAGGAACTGACGCTTTGCTGGGCGGCATGGGATCCGGCCAACGCGCTGGTCGAGTTGAGCAAGGATTTCGAGGCGCAATCCGGCATCAAGATGAACTTCGAATTCGTGCCATGGCCGAATTTCGCGGATCGGATGCTGAATGAGCTCAACTCGGGCGGCACGCTGTGCGATCTTCTGATCGGCGACAGCCAGTGGATCGGCGGGGCTGCCGAAAACGGGCAGTATATCAAGCTGAACGACTTCTTCGCACAGGAAGGCATCAGCATGGACGACTTCATTCCGGCCACAGTGACCGGTTATGCGGAGTGGCCCAAGAACACCCCGAACTACTGGGCATTGCCGGCCTATGCCGACGTGGTGGGCTGGACCTATCGCAAGGACTGGTTCTCGCGCCCCGAACTGCAAGCCGAGTTCAAGGAAAAATATGGCTATGATCTGGGCGTGCCCAAGGACCTGGCGCAACTCAAGGACATCGCGCAGTTCTTCCAGGGCCGCGAGATCGACGGCAAGACGGTCTATGGCGCCGCGATCTATACCGAGCGCGGCTCGGAAGGGATCACCATGGGCGTGACCAACGCGCTCTACAACTACGGGTTCGACTATGGCAACCCGGAAAACCCCTATGCAGAACTGGACGGCTACGTGAACTCGCCCGGGGCGATCGAGGGGCTGGAATACTACAAGGAGCTTTACGACACCGCCACACCGCCGGGGGCCTCGGACTGGTACATGTCTGAAACCATTGATGCCTACAAGTCGGGTCAGGTCGCCCTGCAGATGAACTTTGCCTTCATCTGGCCCGGGGTGAACGCCGACCCGAACGTGGGCGGCGACAAGTCCGGCTATTTCGCCAACCCCCCCGGCCCTGCCGGCCAGTATGCGCAGCTTGGCGGTCAGGGGATCTCGGTGGTCGCCAATACCGACAACATGGATGGCGCGTTGGCTTACATCAAGTGGTTCGCCCAGCCCGAGATCCAGCAGCGCTGGACTGACATGGGCGGCGCTTCGGCGATGAAATCCGTGGTCGAGGATCCGGCTTTCCCGGGGGCTCAGCCCTTCAATCAGGCCTTCCTCGACTCTATGGCCATCGTCAAGGATTTCTGGGCCGAGCCGGCCTATGCTGATCTGCTTCTGGCGATGCAGGACCGGGTGCACAAATATGTGGTCGCCGGCGAAGGCACCGCCAAGGAAGCGCTGGACGGCCTGGTGAAGGACTGGACGGAAATCTTCGAGGACGAAGGCAAACTCTGAACCTGAAAGGCTGCGCCCGGCCCGGATCGCGGGTCGGGCGTTGCCACCATGCGCGGGGCCTGGGCTGTCAAACGCCATCCCCCGAATCCGAGAAGCACCGCGAGGACAGTGTTCATGCCCGAACCAGCCATTGAGCGCGTCGCCAAGGCAACGCCCGCCCGCGTTGCCCGCAGGATCAAGGGGTTTTCCGACCGCACCATCGCCTGGATTTTCGTCACCCCGACGATCTTTCTGCTGCTGGCGGTGAACATCTTTCCGCTGATCTGGACGATCCGGCTGAGCTTCACCAATTTCCGGGTCAACCGGATCAATGCCGATGTAAAGTTCGTGGGGTTGCGCAACTATCAGCGCATCCTGTCGGACCCAGACATCTGGCAGACCATGCAGGCCACCGCGCATTTCCTGTTCTGGACGCTGTTCTTCCAGGTGCTGATCGGTTTTGCCCTGGCCTGGCTGATCAACCGGAAATTCAGGGGCAACGACCTGTGGACGACGCTGATCGTGCTGCCGATGATGCTGTCGCCGGCGGTGGTCGGCAATTTCTGGCGCTTCCTCTACCAGCCGCAG
>JALSJL010000368.1 GCA_026989405.1 Marinosulfonomonas sp.
TTATCCTTGACGTTCGAACCTCTGCACATCGCCCCGGTGTTCAACCGGGGCAGTTTTCTGTTTGTTGTGCTTCAGGTTTTCATAAGAAAACAAGAAACCGTCCAAACAGTGAAGCTGACCTTCCATCATCGAGCCGAAGCCCTAGGAAGTCGATATGCGTGAGGTTGATCCATCGAAATGAACCAAACCGCCCACATATCTCTTCAGTAACCAGCAATTTCAAAGAGCGTGAGACAAAACAAACTGAGATGCGCCCTGACTTTTGGCGCGCCCCGCCTGTATTACCTCTGGTTTTTTAGTCTGCGTCTCGTTGCCTGCTGTTTCCAGTATGGCCCGTCTGGCGCCCCGGTGAAGCATCTCTGCGTCGCCGGTGAGGGGGTATTTAGGCCCCGGCGTCTGACTCCGCAAGAGGTTTTTTCGAGAAATGCGACATTTTTTTGCCGGCCCCTGAAAACAAGGCCAAATATGGTGGTCAGAGCAAGAAAGCAGACTAATTCCCGGCGCTTGCCGCAACAAGATTAGCCGCCCCTTTCACGCCTGGCCCCGGTTACAGGGGCAATCCGGCGATTCAGCGCCGCCGCGGCGTCCCCAAACGGGGAATCATCCGACTCGGCCACCCGATTCCCTTGTTCTGCGGGTCGACCTGATGCCGATTCTCTTTCAGGCCAACTGGCGTTTGGGCAAGGCCACATAGCGGGTTGCCAGCAAAAGCGCGATAATTGCCAGATAGACCAGCGGCTCGATCTGCCAGCCCTTGCGCAACATCACGAAATGCACCGCGCCCAGAACGGCGACCACATAGGTCAGCTTGTGCAGCGTGCGCCAGGTCGCCGCCCCCAGCTTGCGCATGGACAGGTTGTTCGAGGTGACCGCCAGCGGCACCATCAGCACCAGCCCGGCCATGCCGATGGTGATATAGGGTCGCTTCACGATGTCGGCCCAGATCTGGCTCCAGATCTGAACATCAAGAAACAGCCAGACCGAAAGGTGCACGACCACATAGAAGAACACCAGAAGGCCGAGCGCCCGGCGGAACTTCAAAAGCGATATGCCGGTGTATTTGCGCAGCGGAGTCACCGCCAGCACGGCAATCAGCACCTGAAGCGACAACCGACCGAGCTCCTGTTCAAGCGCCTTGATCGGCTCGGGGCCCAGCCCGCCGGTGAACCCGAGATAAAAGAACCACACGACCGGAAACACGCCCGCGAGGTAAACAAGCCATGTGGGCACCCGGCGCAACTGGCCGTTTATCGTCTGCGACGCTGTCATCTTCATATCCTCTAGAAATTCTTCTTCAGGTCCATGCCGGCATATAGGCTGGCAACCTGATCACCGTAGCCATTGAACATCTGGGTCGGCACGCGTTTGGAAAACAGCCCGCCGCCGATCCGGCGCTCGCTGGCCTGCGACCAGCGCGGATGGTCGACCTCGGGGTTCACGTTGGAGTAGAAGCCGTATTCGCGCGGGTTCTGCATGTTCCAGGTGGCCTCGGGCTGTTTGTCGACCAGCGAAATCCGCACGATCGACTTGATCGACTTGAAACCGTATTTCCATGGCACCACAAGCCGGATCGGCGCGCCGTTCTGGTTGGGCAGCTCTTCGCCATAAAGCCCGGTCGCCAGGATGGTCAGCGGATGCATGGCCTCATCCAGCCGCAGCCCCTCGCGGTAGGGCCAGTCCAGCAGGTTGCGTTTCTGGCCCGGCATTTCTTCCGGGCGCACCAGGGTTTCGAAATAGACGTATTTGGCGCCCGGCTGCACCCCAACGCGGTTCAGCAGGTCAGCCAGTTCGAACCCGACCCAGGGCACGACCGCCGACCAGGCTTCGACGCAGCGCAGGCGATAGATGC
>JALSJL010000369.1 GCA_026989405.1 Marinosulfonomonas sp.
CGATTTTTCCGATATGCTCGGACTTTTCCAGCCTCGAATGGGCCTCAGCCGCCTGTTCAAGTCCGAATTCCGAGTCAAGCACCGGGGCCAGCCGGCCCGCCTCGAGCAGTGGCCACACCTTGTCGCGCAACTGCGATGCGATCCGGGCCTTGGCAAGGTCGGATTGCGGGCGCAGGGTCGAGCCGGTGATCGTCAGGCGGCGGGTCATGATCTGGGCGAAGTTCAACTCGACCTTGGGGCCTTGCAGAAAGGCGATCTGGACCAGGCGGCCGTCATCGGCCAGCGCCCGGATGTTGCGCCCGATATAGTCGCCCCCGACCATGTCGAGGATCAGGTCGGCGCCGCCCTCGGCGCGCATCATCTCGACGAAGTCGCCCTCGCGGTAGTTCACCGCCATCTCGGCGCCAAGGGACACACAGGCGGCGCATTTTTCATCCGTCCCGGCGGTCGCGAAAACCCGTGCGCCGAAGACGTTCGCAAGCTGGATCGCGGTGGTGCCGATACCCGAAGAACCGCCGTGCACGAGGAAGCGCTCGCCGGCCTTCAGGCCACCGCGCATGAACACGTTGGACCAGACGGTGAAGTGGGTTTCCGGCAGGCAGGCGGCTTCGCGCAGGCCCAGCGAGGCCGGCACAGGCAGGGCATGGGCAGCCGGGGTCGTTGCATATTCTGCGTAGCCGCCGCCGGGCAGCAGGGCGCAGACCTCATCGCCTACCGCCCAGTCGCTGACGCCGGGGCCGATGGCGGCGACGGTGCCGGCAGCCTCGAGCCCCGGCAGGTCGCTGGCGGTGGGGGGCGGCGCGTAGGCCCCTGCCCGTTGCAGCGCATCGGGCCGGTTGACGCCGGCATAGGCCACCCGGATCAGGATGTCGCCATAGCCCGGTTGCGGCACCGGGCGCTCGGAGAGGCGCAGAACCTCGGGACCGCCGGGCTGCGAGATTTCGACCGCGCACATTGTCTTGGGGAGTGTCATTTGCTGTCGTGCTCTTCTTTGGACCAGTGGCCGGGCAGGTCATCGCGCCGATGGCCCGACGGGGCCTTGATGCGGCCAAGAAACGCCTCGGGCACGGCCAGCAGCTTGCCCAGAACCGGGTTGGCGTGCGCCTGCGTCTTGAGTTTCTCGAACTGCATCACGTTCTCGATGCGCCGGTCGACAAAGGCCCATGTATCGGCGTCGCCTTCCGACTTGTCGCCAAGCCAATACAGCACGGATGAGGCGTAGACACCTGACAGGATCACCCGCTTGGAATACCAGTTGATGTCGTCGGACGTATCGCCGAGCGCGTTCCAGATCGCATCGGCCGTCCCCCAGATCAGCCGCGCCCCTTCCGGAGCGTTCGCCGGCAGGGCGAAAAGCGTGGTGGCGGCGCGCACGACCTCTTTGTCACCTGCCACGCGCAGCCGGATTTTCACGGCTTCACCCACTTTTTCGCTGTAGCGCAACGCCGAAAAATCGGCCGACTGCATCCGTTCAACCATCGCAGCGTCGCCACGCTTGTGATAGGCGGCCGCCAGATCGACGCCGGCGCGGGGAAACAGCGCGCGGGCCTGTTCGACGCTGATCCCGACGTCTTTCGCGGCCGCCGCCAGAGTGGCCTCGGACCAGCCGTCAAACGGGACGTGAACAAGGGCTGCATCAAGCAGCTTTTCCTTGAGATCGCCGGGGATTTCATCGGACATCGGACAGCTCCTTTCGCGCATGCGGCACCTATAGACAAGAATCGCCGGCGCTGCTATACGGCGCCTTCCTGCAATTCTTGCAACTCTAACTTAGAAAGGTGGTGACAACCACATGCAGGTCAGTGTTCGTGACAACAATGTCGATCAGGCGCTTCGTGCCCTGAAGAA
>JALSJL010000370.1 GCA_026989405.1 Marinosulfonomonas sp.
ATTGAACGAGGACGACCATGGACGACTATCCCGAACCCCGATTTGAGCACCCCTATTATTTCCTTTGGCACCTTGTTGCGATGGGGGTGATCGAGGTTGACGAAAAAACCGGCATGCAGGGCGCCACCGGCGCCGAACCCGGTTGCCCGACGATCCGCTCAACCGTGTGGGACGATCTGACGGGCACCCCGTCAGACAGTCCGAAAACCCGCATCGCAATGATCGACGTCGGCTGCAGCCGCAACCACCCGAACCTGCAGGGGCGGGTCAGCCACGAACTGTCGATCGACCTTGCCGCACACCCTTTTGGTGCCAAACTTCTGCCTGTGGATGACGCCTCATCCCCTGCGCCATCGACGGCCTTTTTCGAAGACCTGCCAAACGGGGTGCCCATGCCTTCGGATCTGGGCGCAAACGATCAGGCCTACCTGACCGAGTTTGTCGAAACGCTGGCCGAATCGCGGGGTATCGTGCGCCGGTTTGGCGATGTGGAGGAAAAGTTCAGCTCGCACGGCACAGCCATCGCCGGGCTGCTTGTCGGCGCGCCGGCCACCGGCGAAACCCGGACAGACCAGATACTGCCGTATTTCGGGGTCGATCCGTTTTCCGAACTGATTTCCATCAGAACATCGTTCGACAACGACCCGGCGCAAATGCTTGCCGCGCTGCTTTACGCCTGGATGCACAAGGCCGACGTAATCGTCCTGCCCCGCGGGTTGCCAGACCCCGAAAGACGCCGCATGAAGACCAAGATCGACATGCACAATTCGCTCGAATCCTGGAAAAGCTGCGAGCGAAATGACCTGCTGGTCAGGATCGAGACCCTTGAAGCGCTGGCCGGAAACCATGACCCGAACGCGCCCGACAACGGCAAGTCGAGCGAAATTCTGTGGCGGATCACAAAGCACCTTCTGATCGAGATCAGCAAGACCATCCCGGTGGTCTGTGCGGCGGGAAACGAGGGCGAAAGCCAGATGATCTATCCCGCCAGCCTTGCGCATCGCGAAAACGGCATCATCGCCGTCGGGTCGGTCACAAGCGAGGGTCTTCGGTCCGGGTATTCAAACTATGGCGACGGGCTGACAGTGGTGGCCCCTTCCGACGACATGGAAGTGCACAACCGCTATCAGGTTCGCACGAACTGGAAAGAATACCAGGCCCGAAAAGACAGGTTTCCGATCCCCGACGCGGTGATGCGCCTGCCCCGCAGCCCGCTGTCGCTTTTGTCGACCGACCTGCCCGGAAGTTTCGGCTATGAGGGCGAAGACCTGGAAGGGTTCCGGTATCGGGACATGGACAGCAAGACCGCGCGCAACGGTTTTTATACGACATTTGGCGGAACAAGCGGGGCCTGCGCGCTGGTCGCGGGGGTCGTCGCACTGGTCCGGCGCGCCGAAATGGCCGGCCCGGCGCCGCACAGCCGGCGTGACGGGCCGGACATCAAGAAACTGCTGCAAGACAGCGCCCGCGACAAGGGGCCGGTGTTGCCCGGCGGCCCACAGATGGTCGGCGACAAGATGAATGCCCCCGATGAAGATGCGCACCCGCTGACCTATTTCTTCGGTCACGGGTTGGTGGATGCCAGGGCCGCCGTTGCGGCCGCTCTGGCTCGGGCGCCGGCATAGGCCCCCGAAAAACCTCGTTTGACAGGCGATTTGACAGAATATTCACGCCGGGTTGCCGCTAGGTTAACTGACCGTGGGTAAAGTTCACATGTGTTTCGGGTTTCGCTGATTAAGGCCAATTTTTTTTCAGTATCTGCCCTTTTTGACACCGGCCACCAAAGCGGCCCGGAACACAGCATTTCCGCCACGCGGCACCCTTTTCAATCTGCCGCCAAATTTTTTGAAACTCAAATTTTAGGAAGAGAAAATGGCTACGAAACGTATTCCCAGAATCATCCTGGTCGATGAAACCCAGTCCGCCAGTGACGTCGGCATTGAACAGGTCGCAAAAGTCCGGTCCGGCGTTCAGCCGATGGATGCCATCTCCGCGCTGCAAAGCGAGATCACGCCGGAACCCGACGCAGCCCTGACCGCCGACGAAATCGGTGCAGTGGTGGTCGAGCTTTCGGACAAGGAAGTCGCCGAACTGAAGAAAAAGCCCGGCATCGTTGCGGTCGAGGAAGATGAACTTGCCTATGCGCTGCAGGAAGACGATCTTGATGGCCCCGGCGACATCTATTCGGAAGACCCCGAAGCGACCGCCCAGATCGACGCCCTGCAAGCCGAGATCGAGGCCGCCGAAGAACCGCCGGCCGAAATGGTTGCAGCCGCCATGCAGAACGCCAGCATGAACGCGCCCGACATCGGCGAGGAAATCGACTTTGACGAAGCCGGCAACGCCTTTTCGCTGTCGGCCGAAGCCGATCCGATGGTGGTCTCGACCGCGGCAGCGGCGGGCATCCCCAGGCACAAGGTCGCGTCATTCATCCGCTGCATCATCAAATGCGCCCTGAATGAACTGACCTCGGCCAAATCCGCCGATGTCAGCGAAGAGCAGATCGCCGCCCTTCTGGCCGCCCACGGCGTCAGCGGCGACAGCGAAGGCGTGCAGGCGATCCGCGACTACATCACCTGCGGGCTGCGCATCATCTATGCAACCTATGCCTGGCGCTATTCGACCGGCGCCGGCGTGCGGGTGGCGGTCGTCGATACCGGCATCACGCCGCGCCACCCCGATCTGCGGGTCTACGGCGGGGCAAGTTTTGTGCCCGGCGTCGGCTCGTGGGCCGACGACCACGGCCACGGAACCCATGTCGCCGGCACCATAGCGGCCCGGCGCAACAACCGGGGCGTGGTTGGCGTGGCGCCGTTTGCCCGCCTTTACGGCGTCAAGGTTCTCAACAGTGCCGGAAGCGGGCGCACGAGTTCGATCATTGCCGGTCTGCTCTGGTGCGCGCGGATGCGCATGCATGTGGTGAACCTTTCCCTGGGCAGCCGCTTCAACCGGCACGATCCACGCCAGTACAGCCGGGCCTACGAACGCGCCGGAAGGCTGCTTCGGCGCCGCGGCATTCTTGCGGTGGCGGCGGCCGGCAACTCGAATGAGCCGGTCGGCAACCCTGCGCGCTGCCCGTCGTTCATGGCCGTTTCGGCCGTTGACTGCGCCCGCCGGCGCGCATCGTTCTCGTGCTTTGGCCCGCAGGTCGAGGTGGCCGCGCCCGGCGTCGGAACCTGGTCGACCTACCCGCGAACCGGCTACCGCAAACTCAGCGGCACCTCGATGGCCACGCCGCATGTGGCGGGCGTTGCAGCCCTGATCAAGCGGCGCCATCCTTCGTGGCCGGGCGATGCGCTTCGGGTGCGGATGTGGCGGACGGCCACCGACCTTGGTGTTGCCGGCCGGGACTACGCCTATGGCTTCGGCCTTGTGAATGCTTATCGCGCTGTTCGTTAGCGTGGTGGCCGGGAATGGCGGTCCTCCCTCCGCCATTCCCTTTAATTTCCGTTCGACAAGCCCCATGTCTGAATGCAGGAGTCGTTGAATGGTTGTCTTGATCAAACCCCTGATCTTGTCGATGGTCTTGTCGGCAGGATTGAACTGTGAATATGGAGCGCCCGCGATGGACAGCATTTCTGCCGAACTGCAAGAGGCTTTCAAGGCCGCGCCCGATACCCCGGTGGATGTTGTCATTACCTGCAGGAACATTTGCCGCCCGCTGATAAAAAAACTGGTGGATACAGGTGCCGAGGTCAAGGATTTCTGGCCCGAGCTGAACCTGATATCGGCCCGTCTGTCAGCCACCCAGGCGCAGGCGATTGCCACCGACAAAGATGTTGAAATGATAGAGCTGGACGCCGAAGCGCAGATCCAGTGACCTTGTGACTTGCGCCAGATCGCCCGGCATCCCCGGTTACAGATCGGCCTTCCAGAAACGATAGCGCGACTGCCCCGTGATCTCATGCGCCAACCCGCGACGCACCAGAAGATCAAGGTTGCGCTGAACCGCGGCGCGGCTGGCACCCGTCAGCTTTTCGGCCGCCGCAGCCGACAGGACCGGCGCCCCGAGCAACGCATCGATCAGCCCGCGCGGCGTTCTGCCCGACAGATCGGAAATGCCCTCACATGCGCGTTGGTGCCAGTCGGTCAGCCGATCAAGTTCCAGCCGCGCGGCGCGGCAGGCGTTGGACACACCGCGATACCAAAGCGCCAGCTTCGCTTCCGGAGCGCCACCCGCCGTCAGGGCCTGCACCCCGGCTGACGCAAACGGCAGGAATGGCAACGCGCGATGGTTCAGCCCGCCAATACGCGCAGCAACCACGGCAGGTTCGATCATGCCCTCGAACCCCGACAACCCCAGCCCGCGCCAAAGGTGGAACCCGAACGCCGCCCGGCTGATCGGATGCAGATCGGCACCCTGAACGGCCATGCGCCAGGTGTCCGCCAGCGCATGAAACTCTTGCCCGACCGGGCGCTTTCCCAGATCTCCCAAACCGTCATCTTCGACCCGCGCCCGACCCAGGAAGGCCTCGGGGTCATAGGGGTCGCGCGGGCCCATCAGCCGACTGCAGGCCCATTCAGCCAGCGCCAGATCGCGGTGGTCTTCATCGGCCGCCGACAGCCGAAGCACAAGGTAAAGCGCGATGCGGTCGGGCGTCAGCCGCCGCCCTTCGGCCCAGCTCAGCCCCGCGACCTCGACCAGCGCCAGACGCCCCGCGATGCGTTCCGATTCGATCGCGGGGTCAACGTCTTCCACCACCTGATCCAGCCGGGCCGCCTGCGCCGCCGCGTCAGCCAAGGCGCGCGCCAGGCCAGACTCGGCCTCTGTCCAGTCAGCCGCCCTTGAGACACGGCCGCGTGGGGCACGCGGCAACGGTGGCAGCGCGGGTTCATCTTCTTCAGGATCGGCCGGCAGGAACCAAAGGTCGCTTTCCTCGGTCTGGGTGTCATAGAGTGATTCCGTGGCAACGTCCTGCGGGTCGGTATTTTTCCTGTCGGTCTCCATAACGCGCAAAATACACCATTTTTGCGCAGACTGAAATCGCCGGTTTCCCGGCATCAATGCCTGGGGACGTTGCGGGCCCATAGGCGGAAAACCGGCGAAACTCCATGCAATCGATTGTTTCTCTTGCAGCAATTATCCGGCATGTTAAGGTCACATTAGTGAACGAGGGCATTTTGAGTCGTTGAGGTTCGAGACTTTTTATTCGAGCCGGGCAGCAAGCGGATTATCAACTGGGGGCGTCTATTTTCCGCCCACCTATTGCCCCGAAATTTTTTGACCGGCGTGCTTCGGTGCGCGACTTTTTTGTATCTGATTCCGTCGGTCCAATTGGATTTGCCCTGCGTCGCGCGCGCGCAGGCTGCGACTACGGAAGGTTATCCCATGCTTGATACTCCTGGCGTATACATCCGCGAGATTCCCAGTGGGTCTCGTCCGATTTCGGGTGTGGCCACATCGAATACCGCCTTCGTTGGCACGTTCTCGCGCGGGCCGGTGAACACCGCCACACGGGTAACGTCTTATGGTGAGTTCGAACGCATGTTCGGCGGGTTGGCCGCAAATTCCGAAACGTCTTACGGGGTGCGCGCCTATTTCCTGAACGGCGGCAGCGTGGCCTTCATCGTGCGGGTGGCAACCGCGGCGGCCGCGGCGGCGGCAGGGTCAATCGACGACCTCGACCTGACCGCCACATCCCCTGGCGTCTGGGGCAACAACCTGCGCATCGGAATTGCCCATGGCGCCGATGCCGCTACCTTCACGATGCTGGTGCGCGAATATGACGGCGATACGGTCGTGCGCGAGGAAGTGTTCATCGACGTCACCGCCACCGCCGGCCCGCGTTTCGTGGATGACGTGGTCGCCGAAGAAAGCGAGCTGATCGAGGCCAACCAGACCTCGGGCAACCGGCCGTCCGCGACGCAGGTCGACGGCGCCGATGCAACCACGCTGGATGAGCTGCTGGAAACCGCGGCAGCGGATTTCGTGGCGCTCGCAGGCGGCAATGACGGGGTCATGGAAACCGATGCCGGGTGGGCCGCCGTTGCGTCGGCCACGATACGAGGTTCCGAGGCGGCCTCGTCCGGTATCTACGCGCTGAACCAGATCGTGCCGCAGGTCTTCAACCTGATGTGCCTGCCCGGCGCGGCCGTTTTCGACACCGACAACGCGGCCAGTGCGGCGATCTACCAGGAGGCCTATGCCTTCTGCCGCACCAATTACGCTTTCCTGATCGTCGATCCGCCGGGCAATGTCGACCGCGCGAACATGGCTGGCTGGCTGACCGCGCTGGGGTCGGCGGCCGGCCCGAATTCGTCGCTTTACTATCCCCGCCTGACCGGACCCGACCCGCTGAACCCGCTGCAACCGCGCGAGATCGGGCCAAGCGGCGTCGCGGCCGGGCTGTTTGCCCGGACCGACGCAAACCGCGGCGTCTGGAAAGCCGCCGCCGGCACCGAAGCGCGCGTGGTCGGGGGCACGCCGGTCGACGTGATGACCGACCGCCAGCAAGGCCCGGTCAACACCGCTGGCGTGAACGTGATCCGCACCTTTCCGGTCTACAACACGATCATCTGGGGCGCGCGCACGCTTGACGGCGCCGATGCGCGGGCGTCGGAGTGGCGCTACAATTCGGTGCGCCGGCTGGCGCTGTTCATCGAGAACTCGTTGCAGCGCGGGCTGCAATGGGTGGTTTTCGAGCCCAATGACGAACCGCTCTGGGCCAGCGTGCGCCTGAACGTCGGCGCCTTCATGAACCAGCTGCACCGGCAGGGTGCGTTTCAGGGGGCGTCGGCGCGCGATGCCTACCTTGTCAAATGCGACAGCGAAACGACCACGCAGGCCGACATCAACCTTGGCATTCTGAATGTCTACGTCGGTTTTGCCCCGGTTCGCCCGGCCGAGTTTGTGATCATCCGCATTCAGCAACGCTTCCAGACAGCGGCATAAGAGGAACAGAAAATGGCACAGTTTACGGTCAATTCAAGCCGCTTCGACCCTTACAAGAACTTCAAGTTCCGCCTGAAATGGGATGGCAAATACGTTGCGGGCGTATCCAAATGCTCGCCGCTCAAGCGCACCACCGAAGTTGTCGAGCACCGCGAGGGCGGCGACGCCTCGACCCCGCGCAAGAGCCCGGGGCGCACGATGTTCGAAGGCATCACCCTGGAACGCGGCGTGACCCACGACACCGAGTTCGAACAATGGGCCAACAAGGTCTGGAACTATGGCGCCGGGCTGGGCGCCGAGGTCAGCCTGATGGATTTCCGCAAGGACGTGGTTCTGGACTTTTTCAACGAGGCCGGCCAGCTGGCAATCAGCTATCGGATCTTCCGGTGCTGGGTGTCCGAGTTTCAGGCGCTGCCCGAACTGGATGCCAATGCAAATGCCGTGGCGATCCAGATGATCAAGCTTGAGAATGAGGGCTGGGAGCGTGACTACGACGTCGCGGAACCGTCCGAAATCTCGTTCCTTGAACCGGCAAGCTGATGTCGGCGGGGCCTGAAGGGTCCGTCATTCTCAGCCTGTATGAAAAGGGAATGGCGGCAAGTCCGGCCAGGCGGGCGGCGTTGCTGTGCGCGGCGGCGGGCGCCGACCCGGAGGCGTTGCCAATGGGTGATGTCGACCGGCGCATCTGGGGGTTTCTGAACGCGATGTTCAGCGGCCCGCACGAGGCGGTCAGCGCCTGCTCGGATTGCGGCGAGGCGGTTGAATTCGTCATGCCGCCGGATTTTGCGCCACCGCCGCGCGTAGGCGGCGATGAGGTCGAGGTGTCCTATCGCGGCACGTCCCACAAGGTGCGCATGCCGCGCCTTGCAGATGTGCGCGATGGCCGGGCCAGGCTGGAAAACCTTGCCCCGGACGCGCCCTGGGATGACCCTGGTTTCGTGGCCGCCGCCGAAGAGGCGCTTGAGGCCGCCGATCCGGGGTTGCGCCTGCTGGTGGTCCTGCAATGCGCCGCCTGTGGCAGCGAACAGTCGAAGGTGTTCGACGCGGCGGGCTACACCTGGCAACGGGTGGAACTGGCCGCGCGCCAATTGCTGCGCGAGATCGTCAGCCTTGCCCGATCGCTTGGCTGGAGCGAAGCCGACCTCCTGGGCATGAGCGCTGCGCGGCGCGCGATCTACCTGGCGGAGCTGGGCGAATGAGCGGGCTGTTTGACGATATCGCCGGCCGGTTTGGCGCAAGTGCCGTTGTGCAGATCCGCCCGCGTCCGCAGGCCCGTTTCGAGGGTGAAGCAGGCGGCGATCTGGAAGAACAGGGCGCGGTGGCAGTGGCCCCTGCCGCCAACCCCGCGCCCGCGCCCGCGGTTGCTGACAGACGCCCGCCCGCCCCCGCGCAGGTGGCCCGATCCGCGCCGACACTTACGGGCCAGGATCAGCCAGAGCCGCGAAAGAGCGACCGCCCCGACACCGCGCCCGCCGACCCGGCCGGGACTGTCGCAGCACAGACGCAAGACACGCCCGCGTCCGAGCCGCGCCCGCAGGTCGAAACGCCCGCGCCGCTGCCGCCGGCCGATCCCGAGCCTGTGCAGACGCGCGCGCCCGTGCACGATGCGCCGACAGCCGCCGCACCCGAAGAGGACAGGCCGCCCGCACCGCCCGGCGCGCAACCGGACCAGGCCACGCAGGCCGCAGCCGCCGAAGCCCCGGCGGTGCCCGGCGGGCCGGTGGCTGCCGAAGGCCCGGCTGCGCCCCCGGAGGCATCGGAACCCGAAACGCGGGCCGAGCCGCCGCAAGAGCCGCAGGTCATTCGCATCGGGCGCATAGAGGTGCGCCAACCGGCCAAGCCTCAGCCACCGGCCACACCGCCGCCCCCGGCGCGTCAACTGACACCGCCGGCGCGCCGTGCACCGGCCACGCCGCGCGCCGGCAACACGCGCCTGACCGATTATCTGGGATGGAAAAAATAGATGTCCAATGCACTCGCCATCGCCAGCGTGACCACCGTTCTCAAGGACTTGCTGAACGACGGGTTGGTAAATGCCAACATCGACGCGGTCGGGCAGTTCACGGTCACCGCGCTACCGCTCGATCAGGTGGTGTCCACCGATGACGATCCGGTCAACCGGCTCAACATCTACATGTGGCACGCCACCCGCAACCCCGGTTGGGCCAACATGCGCCTGCCCGCCCGCAACGCGGCGGGCGCGCGCACCGACAGCCCGTTTCTTGCGCTGGACCTGCACTACATCCTGACGGCCACCGGGGCGGATGAGCTGAATGCCGAAATCCTGCTGGGCTACGGCATGCAGCTTTTGCATGAGACCCCGGTGCTGACGCGCGAGGCCATTCGAACGGCCCTGGGTGGCGCCGGCGGGCCGGTCGATGCCGCGCTGCTGCCGCCGGCGCGCCAGTTCATCGTGGCCTCGGATCTTGCCGATCAGTTCGAACAGATCCGCATCACGCCAAGCGTGCCCGATACCGACAGCGACCTGCAGCTCGAGGGCATCAGCAACCTGTGGTCGGCCTTCTCCGCCCCGCTGCGCCCGTCGGCGCTGTATGACGTGACCTGCGTGCTGATCGAAAGCGCAACGCCGGTGCGCTCGGCGCTGCCGGTGCTGACGCTTGGCGGGCGCACGGCGCAGTTGCGCAGCCCGACGCTGGCGCGCGCATCGCGCCTGCCGAACGGGCCGGGCACCGCGCGCGACCTGATGGCGGGGCTGGAGCCGGGCGACTGGGTGGCGCTGGAAGGCACGGCACTGACAGCGGCGCTGACGCGCGTGCGCCTGGGCGATCGGGTGCTGAACGTCGTGCCGGCCAACGCCTCGAATGCGCGCATCGACGTGCAACTGCCGGCCGACATCCGCGCCGGGCTGACGGCCATTCAGGTCGAGCACCTGTTCACCCCGGAAGGCGGCGGCGCGGCGCGTCTGTGGGAAATGTCGAACGCGCTGCCGATCGTGATCACGCCGCAACTGGCCAATGTCGCCGTCAACGGGGCCGTCGCTGGCGGCCGCTTCACCGGTGATGTGACGGCAACACTGGCGCATCCCGTGGGTGCCGACCAGGTGGCGGCGCTGCTGTTCAACCCGTTGCCCGGCAGCGCGCAGGATGCCTTTTCCGTTCGCTGCCGCGCGCGCGCCGCCGATGGCACGCAGGTCGTGGCCGATCTGGCGGGCGTTGCCGCCGACAGCTACCTGATCCGGGTGGAAATCGGCGGCGCGCCAAGCGCGCTTTCCATGGGACCGGCCGGCTTTGACGGCCCGGTCGTGGACCTGAACCCATGACCCTGCGCGAGACCATACCGGGTGACGCGATCCAGACGCGCGCGCTTGACCTGGCCGCAGAGCAGGTCTTGTGGCTGCTTGATCCGGGCAGCGGCGCGCAGCCCGCCGACCTTGACGCCGGCCTTGCCCCGCTGAGCGCCATGGGTGCCGTGGGGCTGGCGACGCTCTTTGATCGTTTCGGCCTGACGGACCTCACGCGAGACGTGTTCCTGCTGGTCGCCGCGCCCGAGCTTGGTGCCAAGGCGGCGGCGGCCATCGCCCGCCACCCGCTGGCCCTGCGCGGGCGCACGACCCCGGCCCTTCTGGTCCATGTGCTTGGCCCGTCGGCGCTGGCCGCCCTTGGCCCCGGCGCGCTGTTGCAACAGGCGGCCCTGATCAGTCTGGAGCCGGGGCCGGGCCTGTCGCAGCGCGCGGTGTCGCTGGATGCGTCGGTCGTCCAGTTCATCCACGGTGCGGCGCAGCCGGCCGAAATGCTGGCGCACGGGCTGGTCCGGCTCGGGCTGGCAGAAGGCGACGGCGCAACCCTGGCCGGGGCATTGCGCGATGCGCGCACGCACCCGCAGATGCCGCTGGTCCAGCTGCGCACAGCCAACAGGCTGGAAGCCGAGCGCCTGGCGGCGGCGGCCTTTGCGTCGCTCGGGTTGCAGGGGTTCGCGCTGGACATGGACGCCACCGACATGGCGCCCTTTCAGTTGGCCGCTTGCCTGAACCGCGACCTTGTGATGCTGGAAGCCGGGGTGGTGATCGGGGCCGACGACGCGGGATGCGCGCTTGCCGATCAGATCATGGCGCCGGTCGTGCTGTGGGGGCCCGGTGCGCCGAACACCCGCCGCCCGGTGGCCGAGGTTGCCGCCCCGCCCGCGCCCGGCCCGCTTGCCGGCGGGCTGCACATGTCACCCGCCATCCGGCAGGACGCGCAGGTGACGTTTGATCTGGGCCTGGCGCCCAGTGTCTGGACCACCGCGCAGGCACGCGCCGCGCGGGCGCTGGACGGTCTTGCCCAGCCGATCCACCCGCAGGCCTGTTGGGATGACCTGGTGTTGCCCGAGGCCCAGACCAACCAGCTTCGGCAACTGTCGGCCTTCCAGATCCATCGCGAGACGGTTCTGGAAAAATGGGGCTTTCGCGCCAAGTCGGCGCGCGGGCTGGGGCTTGCGGCGCTGTTTGCCGGGCCAAGCGGCACCGGCAAGACGATGGCGGCCGAAATCGTGGCCTGCGAACTGGGGCCGCCGGGCGAAGAGCTGGGGCTCTACCGGGTCGACCTGTCGGCCATCGTGTCCAAGTATATCGGCGAAACCGAAAAGAACATCGCCCGCATATTCGATGCCGCCGAGAATGCCGGCGTGGTGCTGGTTTTCGACGAGGGCGAAGCGCTGTTCGGCAAACGCACAACGGACGTGAAAGACAGCCTCGACCGCCATTCCAACACCGAAACCGCCTACCTGCTGCAACGACTCGAAGCCTATACCGGCTGCGCCATCGTCACGACCAACCTGAAAACCACGGTCGACGAAGCCTTCCTGCGCCGCTTCCGCATGGTCGTCGACTTCCCCTTCCCCGACGCCGCCCTGCGCGAACGCATCTGGCGGGTCATCTTCCCGCGCGAAACCCCGCTTGGCGAGCTCGACTACCCGACGCTGGCCAGGCTGGCGGTGTCGGGCGGCTTCATCCGCTCGATCGCCCTGTCGGCCGCCTTTCTGGCCGCCGCCGACGCAAGCCCCGTCGCCATGGCGCACATCGGGCGCGCCGCCCGGCAGGAATTCGGCAAGATCGGCAAGCCCCTGCCCGACGCGCAACTGAGGGCTTTCCAATGAACGCGCTGATTGAAATCGACACGCTGTCGCTGGAGGGCCTGACACCCGATGAAGGCCGGCGCGCGGCGCGGGCGTTCGAAGACATGCTGGCAGAATTGCTCAACCGGCACGGCCTGCCCGAAGGCAAGACCATCGAAGATATCGCCCGGATCGATCTGGGCGAGCTGCCGCGCACCATGAACACGCCCGAAGGGCTGGGGCAGGAACTGGCCAGGGCGCTGTTCGGGGAGCTTTGGCGATGAACGCGCGGGCTCAGAAAACGGCCAGGACGCCGGCGCCCGAGGCGTCCAGCAAGCCCGCGCGGCGCAAACGCTGGAAGGTGGTCGTTGACAATACCGGCGCGCGCCAGGCCGGCGAAACCCACCTGTCGGCGGACAAGCTGCAACAGGCGGCGCTGCAACCGCGCCCCCTGCCCTACAGGGCTGATCTTGAAGGCTATTTCGGCACCGACCTTGGCGCGATCAACGTGTTCGAAGGCCCGGAAGTCGAGGCAATGCTGCGCATGGAAAACGCGGTCGCGGCGGTTCTGGGCGACAAGATGCTGCTCTCGCGCGCTGCCGATCTGCCGGTGGTGGCGCATGAGGTCGCACATATCCTGCAACAGCGCGCCATGACCCCGGTGTCCCCCGGCGCCGACCCCGAAACCGAAGCGCTGCGCGCCGAAGCCTTCGTCGCCGCCAACCGCCCGGTGCAGCCGATCCGCGGCGCGCTCGACGCCGATACGGTTGCCTTCCGACGCGATGATGCGCTTGCCGATG
>JALSJL010000371.1 GCA_026989405.1 Marinosulfonomonas sp.
CGTCGGCCAGGAAATCAGCCTGCGTGACGAGGTGATTCGCAAACGCCTGGGCCTGGCGGATGGTTGAACTTGAAAGGGATGGGGCGCTCTGGCGCGGATATGCGCAATCAAGAGCATGATCGACCGCGCCCGATGATCGGCCTCAGCCGTTCTCGCGCGCCCCGAATATGGCAGAGCCCACGCGCACATGGGTTGCGCCGAAGGCGATGGCTTTCTCGAAATCGGCGCTCATGCCCATGGAAAGTTCCGACAGGCCGTTGCGTTCGGCGATCTTCGCCAGGAGGGCGAAGTGCAGCGAGGGCTCTTCTTCCACAGGCGGGATGCACATCAGGCCGATGATCGGCAACTCAAGCCCCCGGCATTCGGCGATGAAGGCATCCGCCTCCTGCGGCAGCACGCCCGCCTTCTGGGGCTCCTCCCCGGTGTTGACCTGGATGAACAGCTTCGGACAGCTGCCCGTTTCCTGGGCCAGGCGGGCCAGGGTCCTTGCCAGTTTCGGCCGGTCGAGCGAATGGATGGCGTCGAACAGGCCCAGCGCCTGACGGGCCTTGTTGGTCTGCAGCGGGCCCAGCAGGTGCAGCTCTACCCCCGGGAATTCCTCGCACCAGGCGGGCCATTTGCCGGCCGCTTCCTGCACCCGGTTCTCCCCGAACAGGCGATGGCCCTCCTGCAGCACCGCGCGCACCCGCGCCTCGGGCTGCTTCTTGGAAACGGCGATCAGCCGGACGGATCCGGCCGGCCGGCCTGCGCCCCGCTCTGCTCTGGCGATGCGTTCCTTGATCTGTGCGATACTCATTCTTGTCCGGCCCGTATGGATGTTTTCTGTATCCATCATCGGGGCAAAAGAAAAGGGCGGACCAGACGGCCCGCCCCCGGTATTTGCGATGTCGTTCGACTTAGAACGTGAAGCCGGCGGTGAAACCAGCCTGATATTCGTTGGCGTCGTTGAACTTCACTTCGAAGGACAGGTTGTCGCTGGCGTCATAGCCGAGGGTGACGACAAGCTCGGCGTCATCACCGACGCCACCGGCATTGGCGCTGTCATAGGCCACGCCGATGCTCAGGTTGTCCATCGAGTAATCGACGGAGGCAGAGGTGTTGCCAGCCGAATCGGCGCCGACTTTCCAGTTGACGTCACCCGCCTTGCCGTCGAGAGACACCGCGGTGACGTTGGTGCTGTCGTAGGTTACCTTGGCATTCACGTCGCCGAAGCTGGTGCCCACGCCGACTTCCCAGGCGTTGGCGGTATCGACATTGCCGCTCACGTTGAAGTTTCCGGCATCGAACCCGACGCTGGCCTTGGAGTATCCGGTGGAATCGGTCTCGATGCCGAAGTTCCAGCTGTCGGCGTCATAGCCGAGAGAGGCGAACCAGATGGGATCGGTCGGAGCCACTACGACCGTTCCCAGGCCAGCTTCGGAGACGATAACGACGGCAACCGGGCCGAACCCGCCTTCGTACTTGATGTCGCCGTAATCGGCGCCGTTGTTCAGCTCATCGAACGCGTCAGCACCGAAGGAAAACTTGCCGAAGTTGCCGGAAATCCAGATCACGCCATCGGAAACGGTGCCCGCAGTGGCGTTGATCGATACTTCCGCGCCATAGCTCAGATCGCCAGCGGTCTGCTGCATGGCGGCCTTGGCGGTGGTTTCGAAGGCAAACGCGGGCGTGACGGCGCCGTTCCAGTTGCCGTAGGTGACAGTGGCTTCACCGCTCAGGGTGATTTCTGCCATCGCCGCGCTGCCCACGAAGGTCAGGGCGGAAGTCATGAGGATGAGTTTTTTCATCGTGATCCCTCAAAGTTTACATGATTGCGCTCACCCCGGCCTTTCCGGAC
>JALSJL010000372.1 GCA_026989405.1 Marinosulfonomonas sp.
GTCCTGCGCGGCACGGCTCAACGCGGCCTCGAAGTCATCGGTTTCATACATCGAGATGATCTCGGCGCGGTTGGCAAACAGCAGGTCGACATCGTCGCGCAGCATGCGGGCGAAGGCATCGCGGTGGCGATCGATACAGAACGGGTCGGACAGGGTGATCGCCACCTGCCCGCCCGCCCCTTTCGCCGCGGCGATGGCGCGCGCGAAGGCGGCGTGGCTGTCGGGACCGTCGAAGCGGTAGCCTTCAAGGAATATCCACTCGGCATCCGCCATCATCTTTTCGTCGATGTCTTCGGGCTGCAAATGTTCGGAAGACCCCAGGTAGGTGTTCAGCGTGCGTTCCCCGTCCGGGGTTACCAGGACGATGCAGCGCCCGGTTTCTTCCGGATGCCCATTGGGGGCCATGCGGGTTTCATAGGTCGCCCCCTGCGCGCGCAGGTCATGGGCAAAGATGCGCCCGAGCTGGTCGTCCGTCACCTTGCCGACATAGGCCACACGCCCGCCCAACTGCGCCGCTCCGGCGATCGAGTTGGCCGCCGAGCCGCCCGACACTTCCAGCGCCGGGCCGATCTTGCCGTAGAGCTCTACCGCGCGCTCCATGTCGATCAGCTGCATGATGCCTTTCTGGATGGCGTTGTCGTCAAGAAAGGCGTCTTCGCAATGCGACAGCACATCGACAATGGCATTGCCGATGCCGACAATCTGGTAGGTCTTGGTCATGTGGTCTTATCCTCAAAGGGGCAGAGATCGTTGATGATGCACGCGCCGCATTTTGGCTTGCGGGCCACGCAGATATAGCGGCCGTGCAGGATCAGCCAATGGTGCGCATGCTGCTGGAACTCGACCGGCACGTTGTCTTCGATGGCGCGTTCCACCGCCAGGACGTCCTTGCCCGCGGCGATGCCGGTGCGGTTGCCAAGGCGAAAGATATGTGTGTCGACGGCCTGCGCCGGGTAGTGGAACCAGATGTTCAGCACCACGTTTGCCGTCTTGCGACCGACGCCGGGCAGCGACTGAAGCGCTGCGCGCGATGACGGCACCTGGCCTGCGTAGTCTTCGACCAGGATGCGCGACATCTTGATCACGTTCTTGGCCTTCTGGCGAAACAGGCCGATGGTCTTGATCTGTTCGGTCAGCCCCGCCTCGCCAAGGTCGAGCATTTTCTGCGGCGTATCGGCGATCTTGAACAGCGGCACTGTTGCCTTGTTCACGCCGGCATCGGTTGCCTGCGCCGACAGCGCCACCGCAACCACCAGCGTATAGGCATTGGTATAGTGCAGCTCCCCCTTCGGCTCGGGCTCGGATGCCTGAAAACGGGTAAAAACCTCGTGCAGCGTATGATAGTCCATTTGGCGGGCCATGCGCCGCTCTATGCCCTGTGGCGACGAAAGGCGCAAGAATCGGATCGACGGCGGGCTGCATTTGGCTACGGTAGCGCTCATGAACCAGCAATTGATGCAAGATGAGAACAGCTACCATTTCCAGGTGATGCGCCGCGCCATCGATGCAATCGACGCAGCCGAGGCGCCGCTTTCGCTGCGCGCACTGGCGGACAGGCTCTCGATGAGCCCGGCGCATTTCCAGCGCCTGTTTTCGCAATGGGTCGGGGTCAGCCCCAAGCGCTACCAGCAATACCTGATGCTGGGCCACGCCCGCGAATTGCTGGCACAGCGCTTCACCACGCTGGACACGGCCGCCGAACTGGGCCTGTCGGGCACCGGGCGTTTGCATGACATGTTCATCCGCTGGGAAGCGATGAGCCCGGGCGACTATGCCCGCAAGGGCGCTGGGCTGCACATTCGCTACGGCTGGTTTGACAGCCCGTTCGGCGAAG
>JALSJL010000373.1 GCA_026989405.1 Marinosulfonomonas sp.
ATCAGCTACGAGGACATCCCCGAGATCGCGGTCATCAACGGCCTTGCGCTTTATCTGGGCGTTTCCGAGGAACGCAAAAAAACCACCAGGAAAACCAAGAAACAAAACCCGCAGCCGATGGAGGACAAGGTTGAGAATTTTGCGGAAATGAAGGCCTTTCTGGCCGAAATGGACCATTTCGCGTTGCAGGGCATTCCCGATTTCGAACCCAGGCGCGGCCCGATGATCCCGACATATGTCGCGGCGCCGGTGTCCCCGATCCTGTTCATGCCCATCAGGTCTGGTCCGACCAGGGCGGTGCGGCGCTGGCTGGCCGCTCTTGATGATCAACCGGAAAGCCAGGTTGTCGACGGGTTCACCCAGAAAGACCTCAGACGCTGGAAGCGCCAGTCGAGGGGGCATGTCGCATTTACCGTGGTGCGCCATCCGGTTGAACGGCTGCATGATGCGTTTGTGCGTTACATCCTTGTTCCGGGGCCCGAGCAATACGTTGAAATCGCCGGGGTTCTCAAGGGCACCTACGCAATTTCACTGCCAGAGGACGCGGGTGATGCGGCCTATGATGTCTCGGCGCACCGTCAGGCGTTCATCGAGTTCGCGAAATTTGTCGCGGGCAATATCAACGGGCAGACGTCAGTCCGGATCGATGGTGCATGGGCCTCGCAGTCGGCGCTTGTTCAGGGAATGGGGCAGTTCATGTTCCCCATGCATATCCTCAGAGAGGCCGAGCTTCAGTCGGAACTGGACCATATGGCGCAGCGTCTGGGCAAGACCCCCCGCCAGATTGAGCCGGACCCCCTGACCGCGCCGTATTCCCTTGCCGAAACCTATGATGAGCAAGTGGAGGCGGCCGTCAGGGCAGCCTATCAACGTGACTACATGATGTTCGGCTTTGGCCCCTGGCGGGGTTAGGCCGCCTTGACGGCCTGTGATTCTGTCAAGATCGCATGTAGCGCCGCCGGATCCGAATTTGCCCGGAGCTTGGTGCAGATCGACGGATCGCGCATTGTCCTGGAAACCAGGGCCAGGGCCTTCAGGTGGTCGACACCGGCGTTGCGTGGGGCAAACAGGGCAAACACCAGATCAACCGGTTGCCGGTCTACAGCATTGAAATCCAGCGGTTTCTCAAGCCGCAGGAACACGCCCGAGACCTCTTCAAGCCCTTCCAGCCGGGCGTGAGGAAGCGCCACGCCCTTGCCGACGCCGGTCGGACCAAGGCTTTCGCGTTCAAGAAGCGCGTCAACTGCGTCTTCCCGGTCAATTCCAAATACGGATGAAGCGATGTCGGCCAGATCGAGGAAGAGCCGCTTTTTGCTCGACGCGTTTCCGGCCACCCTGACCGCTTCCGGTTTTAGGATGCTTGTAAGTTCCATTGTCCGATTCTTTGTTTGACCGGGCAGTCGCCCAGATCATTTCATGTTGCCTGGATCCACCCAGCCGATATTTCCGTCATCACGGCGGTAGACCACATTGATGTTTTCGTTTCCTTCGTTGCGAAACACAAGCGCCGGTGCACCCGCCAGTTCCATCTGCATGACCGCTTCTCCCACCGATATGGAAGGGATGGTCGCCTCCATTTCCGCGATGATCATCGGCTGCAGCGAATCGGGTTCCGAGTCGGCATTCATATCCGTTCCGGCGAGGATATATGTGGATGCCGCCATAAGTTCAACCGGTTGTTCGCGCTGCTTGTGGTGGTCTTTCAGCCGCCGCTTGTACCGCCTGAGTTGTTTTTCCATTTTCTCGGCGGCTGCGTCGAAAGCGGCGTAGATTTCATGTGCCTTGCCCGTCGCGGTGGCGGTCAGCCCGGTTGACAGATGAACCGTGGCC
>JALSJL010000374.1 GCA_026989405.1 Marinosulfonomonas sp.
GAGCCGCCCGCCGACAAGCCGCACGGTTTGCGCGAGGCGACGATCCTGTCGCCCGAGGGCTACGCCTTCAGCCCGGCGGTGGCGCTGAAATGAAACGGGTGCTGGTGCTGGGGCAGGCCGGGGCGGGCAAGTCGCATTTCGCCGTGGCGCTGGGCGCGATCACAGGCTTGCCGGTGTTTCACATGGACAAGGTGCATTGGCAGCCGGGCTGGCAGGAACGGGACAGGGCCGAAAAGAGCCGGCTGGTGCATGAGATCATGTCCGGCGACGAATGGATACTCGAAGGCGGGCTTTCGGCGACCTGTCCTGAACCGATGGCGCGAGCCGATACGGCCATATGGCTGGATTTGCCGCTGGGGGTCCGCGCCCGGCGGATCCTGGGGCGCAGGTGGCAGTATCGCGGCGGCTGGACCCGCCCCGACCTGCCGGACAACTGCCCGGAAAGACTGCACCCGGCGTTCCTGCAATTTATCTGGCGCACCCGGCACAGCGCACGCGAAAAGGTCGCGCAGGCGCTGGCCGATGCTCCGCATCTTGATGTGCACCACATCCTCAGCGCCAAAGGGGCGAATACGTTGCTGGACTGGATCAGAGATGACCATCAGAACAACGATTGAACGGCTGGGCCATCGGGGCGACGGGGTCGCGCCGGGGCCGATCTTTGTGCCGATGGCGCTGCCCGGAGAGGTTGTCGAAGGCGTGCTGGATGGTGACCGGCTGACCGAGGTCAGGATCATCACCCCGTCGTCCGACCGGGTGCGCCCGCCCTGCCGGCATTTCAAGTCTTGCGGGGGCTGCGCCTTGCAGCATGCCTCTGACAGCTTTCTGGGCAGGTGGAAAACCGATGTCGTTCGAACCGCCCTTTCGGCGCAGGGGTTGTCTGCACCGGTCGAAATGATCGCTGTTTCCCCCCCGGCATCGCGCCGGCGCGCGACGTTTTCCGGGCGGCGCACGAAAAAAGGCGCGGTTGTCGGTTTTCATGGCCGTGCATCGGGCGCGATCGTCGAGATACCCGATTGCAAGCTGCTCCATCCCGGCCTGATGGCCGTATTGCCCGCCCTGCACGAGATCACGCAAACAGGGGCGTCGCGAAAGGCCGAACTGTCGTTGGCGGCAACCTGGAGCCCGGCAGGCGTTGACCTTGCGGTGGCAGGTGGCAAGGCGCTTGATGCCGAGCTGCGCCAGACGCTGGCCGGACTGGCCGACAAACACGGTCTGGCGCGCCTGACCTGGGAGGGTGAGACAGTTTCCTGTGTCCACCCGCCGGTGCAGGCCATGGGCCGCGCACAGGTCATTCCGCCGCCGGGGGCATTTTTGCAAGCCACGGTTGCCGGGCAAGAAGCGCTGGTTGATCAGGTTGTTCGGATGGCAGGACCTGCGCGCCGTGTCGCTGACCTTTTCGCCGGATGCGGCACTTTCGCCCTGCCGCTGGCCACATCAGCTCAAGTCGTCGCGGTCGAGGGTGACGAGGCGTTGCTTGAGGCTCTGGACATGGGCTGGCGGCATGCAACCGGTCTCAAGACGGTCACAACCCAGGCACGCGACCTGTTTCGCAGACCGTTGCTACCGGACGAGCTGGCGGGCTTTGATGCAGTCGTGATCGATCCGCCTCGGGCCGGCGCCGAGGCCCAGATCGAAGAAATTGCGATATCGCAGGTCAACCGTGTTGTTCATGTCTCTTGCAACCCGGTGACGTTTGCACGGGATGCGCGCCGCCTGGTTGATGCAGGGTTCGGCCTGGAGGTCGTGAACGTGGTCGACCAGTTCCGCTGGTCAGCCCATGTCGAACTGGTTGCCAGGTTTCTGCGATGAACCACCGGGTCACGATGCATCTTTTCGTTTCGCGGCGCTGACCGTAGAATGGCCGGAAAACGGGTAAACATGGTGAAGAGACGAGCAGTATTGGCAGGTGCCGGGGCGGTCGCCCTGGTCGGATGTGCGCCCAGGTTCCGTCGTTACGACGGCCCTGAGGTAACGCGCATCGTGGTGCAGAAATCGGCCCGTCGGTTGCACCTGTTGCACAATGAAACGGTGTTGAAAACCTATGCGGTCGATCTTGGGTTCGAGCCGCGTGGCGACAAGGTGTTTGAAGGCGACGGGCGCACGCCGGAAGGAAGCTATTTCATCGATCGCAGGAACCCGGAAAGCGAATATTATCTGTCGATCGGCATTTCATACCCCAACAAGCAGGATATCGCCGAGGCACAAGCGATCGGGAAAGAACCGGGGGGCGACATTTTCATCCACGGTGCCAGCGGCCGGGCCGGGCCGCGCGGCACCGATTGGACCTATGGCTGCATCGCCGTGACCAACAGGGAAATTTCAGAAATCTATTCGATGGTGCGCGACGGCACGCAAATAGACATCCACCCGTAGGGAATTCAGGTGCCGGTCACCAGCGTCCACCAGATCTTTCCGTTCGGCTCCTGAAACCATGCAAACCCGAGGCGCCGTGCGTTCGGGTCAAGAATGATTGCCCGTGTGTCCGGCTGCTCCATCCATGCGGCGAGCGTCTGAAGCTCGGTTTCATAGGACTCGGAAATATTTTCGCCCAGCACTTCGCCAGTATAGCCCACGCGGCGTGCCCGATCGATTGGCGATGATCCGTCAGAGCCGAAATGCCATGGCCGGTTCTGGATCGACATGTCGCGCGAATGCGTGGCGGCGGCCGCATTCAATGCCGGATCAAGCGTGACCGGCGCAAGCCCGGAGGCCTGGCGCAACGCATTGATCGAGTCCAGCACCCGAAACGGGATCTTGGCAGATTCACCTGACGTGATGCGATAAACTTTCGGAAGCGGCTTGCCGTCCGGGCCGATTGTTGTCGTTGGTGTCGAGCATGCTGTCAGCGTGAGCAGTCCGGCAAGCAATATGAAAAATACACGAAACATGTGACACCATGGTTTGTTTGACTTCGACATTCCCTAGCGGTTTGAGCAGGAAGGTTCAAATGCAACAGTTCGTGACTACATGGAAAACCGGCGGGTTGAATTGCGGCTGCCGCAAATAAGCAATAGAAGTGAGCAGGATCGTGACGGAGAAAAATCATGACTGACAGTGGTCTGAACCGCAGGAAATTTCTGGTAGCTGCGGCTGCCAGCGGGTTTGCAGCGCCGGCGCTCGGCCAAACGGCTGGGCTTGAGGCCCGGGCTTCCAGTCTTGCCCGGCGCAACATCTCGAGCTTTCGCATTTTGCAGTGGCGGCCCTATTTTGCCAATCTGCGAAATGGCGCCATTCTCGTCGATACCACGTCGCGGGCACTGCACTACTGGTCGGAGGACGAATCGGTTTACAAACTCTACCCGACCAGCGTGCCATTGAGCGAAGACCTGACCCGGCGCGGCAGGACCAAGGTTGTTCGAAAGGTCGAGGGGCCGTCCTGGCGCCCGACACCGGCCATGAAGCGGCGAAACCCGGAATGGCCGGACTATGTGCCGCCGGGGCCGGACAACCCATTGGGCACGCATGCGCTGTATCTTTCCTGGAAATACTATCGAATTCATGGCACCCACGACACGCGCAAGATTGGCCGGAGATCATCCAATGGTTGTATCGGGCTGTTCAACGAGCATATCGCCGATCTGTTCTCAATGGCCAAAGTGGGAACGCAAGTGTTGCTAATTTGACCACAACAGGCGCGAAGTCTTGCCGATGCGGAAAGTTTTGTCTGGATTCCGGCGGGTTTAGCTGCATATAGGGCTTTACACGCACCCTTATTGGCCGATGCAGTGTGTTTATTGTATTCGGCGTACCTGGAGGACAATATGAAGAAAATCGCAATCGCTGCCGCTATCGTCGCAGTTGCCGCAACCGCCGCATTTGCTGGCGGCATGGAAGCTCCGATCATGGAAGCTCCGGTCATCGTGGAAGAAACCTCTTCCTCTTCGGCAGGCGGCTTTGTCGTTCCGCTGATCCTGCTTCTGCTGGTTGCAGCTGCAGTCGCTTCGGCCTGATCGACGCACTCGGAATTTTGGAAGGGGCGGCAATTTATTGCCGCCCTTTTCATATTCCGGCCTCGTTTTCCGATGTCCCGGATACGGAACATCTGGACGGCGCCGATCAAGGGCCTTAGACTGCAGGCATAATTGTTTTTCGCTCTGAGGCGGGAACAACACTCTGGAGGATAATATGAAGAAAATTGCAATCGCCGCCGCTATCGTCGCAGTTGCCGCAACCGCCGCATTTGCTGGCGGCATGGAAGCTCCGATCATGGAAGCTCCGGTCATCGTGGAAGAAACCTCTTCCTCTTCGGCAGGCGGTTTTGTCGTTCCGCTGATCCTGCTGCTGCTGGTTGCAGCTGCAGTCGCTTCGGCCTGATCGACGCACTCGAAAAATCAAGAAGGCGGCATTCTCTGCCGCCTTTTTCATTTCGTCGGCACAGTCAGACCCAACCCGCCAGGTTGTCGCGCACGATGTCCGACAGCGCCCTGATATGGGCTGGTTCGTCGTTCAGACACGGCACATAGGTGAAGTGTTCGCCACCCGCAGACATGAAGCTGTCACGAATCTCTTCATTGATCTCTTCAAGTGTTTCGATGCAGTCGGCAGAAAAGGCCGGGGCAACGACCGCGATGTTGCGCGTGCCGTTTCCGGCCAGACGCGCGACTTCGTCCACGGTTGCCGGCGATAGCCACTTTTCGGGCCCGAACCTGGACTGAAAACTGGTGATGATCTGCGCCCGGTCCCACCCCAGTTTTTCGCGCAGCAAATGTGTCGTCCGGAGGCACTGATCGTAGTAGGGGTCGCCTTGTTCGCGATATCTTTCGGGCATGCCATGGTAGGAAACCACCAGCGTCTCGGGGCGGGGGTCGGCGTTTTCGTAGGCCCGCTCAATTGAAGCTGCCAGGGCCGCGATATAACCTTCGTTGTCATAATAGGCAGGAACTGTGCGAACAGCCGGTTGCCAGACCTGCTGCATGAGCGCCCGAAAGAAGTGATCATTTGCCGTGGCGGTCGTGGCTCCGGCATATTGCGGATACAGCGGGAAAAACACGATGCGCCTGCAGCCCTGCCCAATCAGCCCGGCCACGGCCGAGCTGACCGAGGGGTTTCCGTAACGCATACAGAAATCCACGACCACCTTGTCGCCGTATGAAGACGAAATGTCCTCTGCCAGTTTTTCGGTTTGCGCCCGTGTGATCGTGAGCAACGGGCTTTCATTCTTTTCGGTGTTCCAGATTGAGCGGTAGGCCTTGCCCGACGTGAATGGACGCCTTGACAGGATGATCAGCTGCAAGATCGGTTGCCACCGCCAGGCCGGATGGTCGACCACCCGCTTGTCGGAAAGAAACTCGTTCAGATACCGGCGCATCGACCAGTAGTCAGTTGCGTCCGGCGTGCCGAGGTTGGCAAGCAGCACACCGACTTTCATTTCATTCTCGGCAGTTGTCTCTTGGTCTTGTTTCGGCGCGGGGGCATCAGCCATTTCAGGTTCCTTGTTGTTCATGAAGCTCCATACCGGACTTGGGCGTGCCGTCAAATGCGGCCCGGTTTCGCAGGGTCGGGCAGGCTGTGTTCTTCGGTATTCAGGGCGTCGGCCAGTCGGGCCGCCGCCGAGCCGGGTCTGAGCGGTCTGGGTTGCTCTGCCGATGGTGCCCAGCCGGTCAGAACGATCAGCTCAAACGTGGCCGTGATGCGGTCGCCCTGGCTGAACTCTGCGCGATAGATGCGCTCGGTTTTTTCAAGCAGGGCGCGGGAAAGCGGCTTGCGCTCGCGGGTTGCCAATGCATTCCCTTCGCCCATGTTGCGCAAGTCGTTCATGAGATGCCGGACCGATGGATAGGTTGCCGAAACCCGGTGTGAGTCGGCAACAGGCAGCGCAAAACCCGCGCGCTGCAACAACGCACCAAGGTCGCGAATTTCACCCATCGGCAAGATCCGCGGCGAAAGCCCCCCGGTCAGCGCAACCTCGGCCTCGGCCAGCGATGCGCGCAATTCATGGAGTGTTTCGCCGCCCGGCAACACGCCCAGAAACAACCCCCCGGGGCGCAAAGCCAGACGGGCCTGGACAAGCTGGCCAACCGGATCGTTTGCCCAGTGAAGGGCCATGGCGTGGATGACCAGATCGTGATCGCCTTCCTTCAGGTCAAGAAGATCTGCGTCGTCCACAATACGGGCATCTGGGAATGCGGCCGCCCATTTTTTCGGGAAGGCGGCAACAATTGCCTTTGACGTAAAGGATTTGTTAATCACCAGAAGTCTTTCCTGAACATCGGCAATGGCTTCGTCGTGCAGGAACATCGCCCGATCGCCCGAAGCCGCGGCACGCGCACGCTGATGAACCAGCGCGGCGCGGTCTGTCAGGGCAGGCCCGATTGTCATGGTGTGTTCCTTGGCAAGGGTGGTCAGCAAAGACAGGCTTAATCAACGCAGGTGTGAATGCAAAGCATACTGAAAACCATTTTCCCGAACTTCTGCCTTACATGCGACGCCATAGTCGAAGAAAGTGGGGCACTGTGCGGAAAATGCTGGCAGGGAACACCGTTCATTTCCGGCACCATTTGCGACACATGCGGGGCCCCATTGCCCAGCGGCGACGAAATGGAGGCGCTTCACTGCGATGATTGCCTGTTGACGGCTCGCCCCTGGGAACAGGGACGCGCTGCCATGCTATATTCGGCCAATGCCCGCCGGCTGGTTCTTTCCATGAAGCACGGCGACCGGCCTGAACTGGCGCGACCGGCGGCGCGGTGGCTGTATCGAGCGATGAAGGATATCACAAGACCGGATGCGGTGTTGGTGCCGGTGCCGGCCCATCGGTCGCGGCTGTGGGCGCGTCGATATAACCAGGCCGCACTGCTGGCGCAGGAAATTGCGCGAATTGGCGGCATGATAACGAAACCCGAGGCGTTGATTCGGCATCAGAACACACCCACCCAGGAAGGTCGGACGCGTGACGCCCGTTTTGCCAACCTTGACGGCGCAATTCAGCCAAACCCGCGCCTGGCACAAGCCCTTGCCGGGCGGGATGTCATTATCGTTGACGATGTGATGACGTCCGGTGCCACGCTGGCCGCCACCGCCGAGGCTTGTCGTGTCGCAGGAGCGGCGCGAATAAGTGTCGCAGTACTGGCACGCGTTGCGAAGGATGCCTAAATCCCTATAATTCGCGAAAACCTGGAATCTGAGAATATGAAAACTGTTGAAATATATACGTCCCCGCTTTGTGGGTTTTGTCACGCCGCCAAGCGCCTGCTGACCAGGAAGGGTGTCGAGTTCACGGAATACAACGTGGCGATTGACCCGGAAAAACGCCGCGAAATGATGGCGCGCGCCAATGGTGGTCATACCGTGCCGCAGATATTCATTGGTGACGATCATGTCGGCGGGTGTGATGACCTGTTCGAGCTTGAACAAGACGGCAAGCTCGATTCCATGCTGGCGGCCTGAGTGCTGCGCGCGGCGCTTGTCCAGCTGAACTCTTCGGACAACCCGTCCGACAACTTGCCGGTGACCCTGGGGTTTGTCCGTGACGCTGCCGCGAACGGCGCCAAGTTCGTGCTGACCCCGGAGAACACTAATTGCGTGTCGCAGGACCGTGATTGGCAGGGGCAGGTCTTGCAACGAGAGGAAGATGATCCCACGCTTGAGGCTCTGCGCGCTCTGGCGGATGAGCTGTCGATCTGGCTGCTGATCGGGTCGATCGGAGTGAAAACCGGCGACGCGGATGGACGGTTTGCCAATCGGTCATTCATGATCTCGCCACGCGGCGAGGTCATCGCGCGTTACGACAAGATGCACATGTTCGACGTGCAGGTCACGCCGACCGAGACTTTTCGCGAATCGGCGGCCTATCGGCCCGGGTCGCGCGCGGTCTTGGCGCAAACCGACTTTGCGAAAGTCGGCATGACGGTTTGCTACGATCTGCGCTTTCCCGACCTTTACCGGGTTCTGGCCAAGGCCGGCGCGCAGATACTGACCGTTCCGGCCGCGTTTTCGCCCGTGACCGGGCAAGCGCACTGGCATGTTCTGCTGCGCGCCCGCGCCATCGAAACCGGCAGTTTCGTTCTGGCGCCTGCACAGGCCGGCAAGCATCCGATCCGTCACGGCAAGCCGCGTGAAACCTACGGTCATTCTCTGGCGGTCGGACCTTGGGGCGACGTTCTGGCGGATGCGGGAAAAGAGCCGGGTGTCACCATGGTTGATCTGGATCCCGGTGATGTTGAAAGGGCACGGGGGCGCATTCCCGCATTGCTTCACGATCGCGATTTCGGGGGGCCGGAATGAGCGATGCAAACGATCCGTTGGCGGTTACGCTGTTCAGCGAGATTTTCATGGTCGACCAACTGGCGCGGGCGCGCCTGACCAAGGCGCTGCCCAAGGGGATGGAGATCAGCCATTTTTCGGTGCTCAATCACCTGGCGCATGTTCAGGAAGAGCGCAGCCCCGCGCAATTGGCACGCACGTTCAACGTGACGCGCGGGGCGATGACCAACACGCTCGGCAAACTGGAGATTGCGGGGCATGTGCATATCCGTCCCGACTGGGATGATGCACGGCGCAAGTTCGTGGCGATCAGCCCTGCGGGGCTTCAGGCGCGCGACGTGGCAATTGCCGCAATCACGCCGGTGATCGGTGAAGTGGTGGATGCCATCGGCATTGAAAAGGCACGCGCGGCCTTGCCCGTGCTGCGGGAATTGCGATTGCGGATGGCTGGCGAAAAGGACTGAAACCGGCACTCATCGGTCCCTGCGGTCCCTCTTCGTGGCGCAGCGAAAAGCGCCCGTCAGGACGCGCTGAGCGCTTCCTGTTCGGGTTTGACGCTTGTTGTCACATAATTCACCGACAGGTCGCGATCAGAGATCGTCCATTCCCAACGCACCGGGTTGAACACGAATCCCTTTCGGTCGACCGGTTTCAACCCGGCGTTTTCCAGAAGGGCGAACAATTCATCCGGGGTGATGAACTTGTTCCATTCATGGGTGCCGCGCGGCAACCAGCGCATGACGACTTCGGCGCCGACAATGGCAACCATGTAGCTTTTCGGATTGCGGTTGATGGTCGAGCAGACCATCAGCCCGCCCGGCTTCAGAAGTTGCCGACAGACCGTCAGGAAGCCCTGCGGGTCCGCGACATGTTCAACGACCTCCATGTTCAGGATGACATCGAATTCTTCGCCGGCCCTGGCCAGCTCTTCCGCTGAAATGTGCCGGTAGTCTATGTCGAGCTCCGCTTGCTCGGCGTGCAGTTGTGCAACCGGGATGTTGCCACCGGCTGCATCGGCTCCGACCACGGTTGCGCCCAGGCGCGCCATCGGTTCCGACAACAACCCGCCACCGCAGCCGATATCCAGCAGGCGCAGCCCCTTGAAGGGCAACGGGCTGGTCAGGTCGCGGTCGAATTCGGCGGCGATCTGGCTGGTGATGTAGTCCAGCCGGCACGGGTTCAGCATATGCAGCGGTTTGAACTTGCCGTTCGGATCCCACCATTCGGCCGCCATCGCTTCGAACTTGGCGACCTCGGACGGGTCGATGGTGTTAGTGGCGGTTGTCATGGCGACCTCGGACATCAATTCGAAAAGGGGCCATAGCGGGCCCGGCAGTTGCGGTTTATAGTGTCAGAGATGGATAGAACAGCAGACCATATCAACGCTGACAATTTTTTGTACCCGGCGACCGAGCCCTTTGCCAAGCAGATGCTCGATGTCGGGGATGGCCATGCCGTCTATGTCGAGCAATGCGGCAACCCGGACGGGCTGCCCGTCGTGGTGTTGCACGGCGGCCCCGGCGGAGGGTGCAGCCCGTCGATGCGGCGGTTTTTTGACCCGGCGGCCTTTCGAATCATCCTGTTTGATCAGCGCGGCTGCGGGCTGTCGCGACCGCATGCCAGCGTTAAACACAACACCACCTGGCACCTGGTGGCCGACATGGAGCGGATTCGCAAGACGCTTGCCGTCGGGAAATGGGTGGTCTTTGGCGGCAGCTGGGGCGCGACGCTGGCGCTGATTTATGCGCAGAAGCATCCGGAGCATGTGCTGCAGATGGTGTTGCGCGGCGTGTTCCTGATGACACGTGAAGAGCTGGACTGGTTCTACGGCGGCGGTGCCGGGCGATTCTGGCCCGACCTGTGGCGCCATTTCGCCGAGATGGTGCCCGAAGACGAGCGCAGCGATCTGATTGCGGCCTATCACAAGCGGCTGTTTTCCGGCGACGCCATGCAGGAAATGCGATTTGCCCGTGCCTGGGCGTCATGGGAAAACGCGCTGGCGTCGATCAGCAGCAAGGGCCGCGGTGGGGCGGGGCCTTCGCACTATGCTCATGCCTTCGCGCGGTTGGAGAATCACTATTTCCACAATGCCGGTTTCCTTGATCAGGACGGCCAGATCCTGCGCGACATGCGACGCATTGCACATATCCCCGGGACGATCGTTCAAGGCCGCTTTGACATGATCTGCCCGCCCGTGTCAGCACACAAGCTGCATCAGGCCTGGCCAGGTTCGCGGTTGCGCATGGTGACCCCGGCAGGCCATGCGATGTCAGAGCCGGGCATTACACGCGAACTCGTGCGCGCCACCAATGAGGTTGCCGCGCGTTTCGGGCGTCGCAAGGGCGCCTGAACCTGCGGCCCGCTCCTGCCGCGCAAACTGGACAGGAAGGAAGCCAGATGTCCGACGATGATGAACCGACCTCCGGTGCGCGTGAAAACGGCCCGCTTGTCGCGCGCAATATCTCAACCATGCGTGACGCCCGTGGAAACGACGCAGAGACCACGACCGACATGGCGCCTTGCCGCAACGGCCACATCCAGAACAAGCCCCATCGCGATGCGGGCTGGAAAGACGATAGCTGATGGGCGCGACCCCGTGGTTCTGGAACCGGCTGGCCCGGCTTTATGAGCGCCAGCAGATATCGGACGTCGTCGCCTACGAAGCCAAGCTGGACAAGACGCGTGAGTATTTCACGCCGCAATCCGAGGTGTTGGAGCTGGCTTGTGGCACCGGGACAACGGCGATTGCCCACGCACCTTTCGTCAAGCACATTCGGGCGGTCGATTTTTCGAAAAAGATGATTGCCATCGCGCAGGGCAAGGCGCGCGACGCCGGTGTCGAGAATGTCGATTTCGAGATTGCCTCGATCGACGACATTTCCTCGGCCGATGGCAGGTATGACGCCGTCCTGGCGATGAGTATCCTGCATCTTCTCGATGATCGTCGCGCCGTGATCGGCAAGGTTTTCGACCTGCTGAAACCGGGCGGCGTGTTCGTGTCGAGCACGGTTTGCATCAGCAACCCTTCACGCCTCTTGCGCGTGCTGCTGCCGGTCGGCAGCGCGCTGGGGCTGATGCCGACGCTGAATTTCATGGGCAAGGACCAGTTGATCGGGGACTTGCGCACAGCCGGATTCGAGATCGAGCACATTTGGCAACCGAATGAACGGGCCGCTGTATTCGTGGTTGCCCGCAAACCGGGCTAGAGCGCATCGCATTCACGCGAAACGCTCCAACTCCTTGTTTTCGCATGTCCGAGAAGCTCAAAACCGGTTCCCACTTTTGAGCGACATGCTTTAAGGCGCGAGTTACGCCTTGCAACCCCGGCGCTTCGGGCCTATATGGCTTTCAACAGCGGCGCGTCGGCTTCCACCCCCGAGGCTCCACCGGAAATTCTGACGGGCCGCGCGCCCGTTTTTTTGTGCCCGGAAGGCCAACCCGAATGAATGATCTTGTCGCCAAAGCCGCGATTGACCGGCGCCTTGCCGAGATCGTCCAGCCCGTGATCGAGGGCATGGGGTTCGAACTGGTGCGCATCCGCCTGATGGGCGGCAAGACAAGCACGGTGCAGATCATGGCCGAGCGCCCCGAAGGCGGGATCGAAGTGGACGATTGCGCCCGGATTTCGATCGCGGTCAGCGCGGTTCTGGACGTGGAAGACCCGATCGAGGAAAACTACACGCTGGAGGTTTCCAGCCCCGGCATCGACCGCCCGTTGACCCGGCTCAAGGATTTCGAAGCCTGGGAGGGCTACGAAGCAAAGGTCGAAACGACCGAGCTGATCGACGGGCGCCGCCGCTTCAAGGGTGTGCTGGCCGGGGTCGAGGGTGACGAGGTGTTGCTCGAGATCGAAGAGGGCACGGTCGGGCTGAAGTTCGACTGGCTGAGCGATGCCAAGCTGGTGCTGAGCGATGAACTGATCCGCGAAATGCTGCGCCAGCGCAAGGCGGCTGGCGTGATAGACGAAGACAATTTCGACAAAATAGAAACCGAACCCGGTTCTGAGGAGGACTGACAACATGGCCATCACATCCGCAAACCAGCTGGAACTGCTGCAAACCGCAGAGGCCGTTGCACGCGAAAAGATGATCGACCCGGTGCTGGTGATCGAGGCGATGGAAGAAAGCCTCGCCCGCGCGGCGAAAAGCCGTTACGGCGCGGAAATGGACATTCGCGTGTCGATCGACCGCAAGACCGGCAAGGCGACATTTACCCGTGTGCGCACCGTGGTCGAAGATGATGAGCTTGAGAATTACCAGGCCGAGATGACCGTGGAGCAGGCCAGGCAGTATCTGGATGACCCGAAGGTTGGCGATACCTTTGTCGAAGAAGTCCCGCCGGTCGACATGGGCCGGATCGCAGCGCAGTCGGCCAAGCAGGTGATCTTGCAGAAAATCCGCGAAGCCGAGCGTGACCGTCAATACGAAGAGTTCAAGGACCGCGCGGGCACGATCATCAACGG
>JALSJL010000375.1 GCA_026989405.1 Marinosulfonomonas sp.
GCAAACAGCGCCACATGTTTCACCCCGACCTCACGCGGTGGAGAATTGTCTCCCCAGTTGCGTTCGGTGAGCGCTTCGATCAGCGGAACGAACACCCCCAGAACGCGCTTGTCTTTGGGCACCCAGCCTTCCTGCATCCGGCGCAGCGCGGCCGCCGAAGCGGTGTTGCAGGCCAGAACGACCAGATCGCACCCTTCGTCCCAAAGTCGCTCGACCCCCTTGCACGTCAGCGCATACACATCGTCGGCATCCCGCACGCCATAGGGGATATGCGCATTGTCACCGTAATACGCGAGGGGCAGGTCAGGCAGACGTTTGCGGACCGCCTCCAGAACCGTCAGCCCTCCCAACCCGGAATCAAATATACCAACCGCCATTTTGCCGCCTCATGTTGTCTTTTGCGCGCAGATAACACACTCGGGGCGCAAGAACACCGGGCAAATCCGCGCAAACCGGCGCGGCAGGCAAATCGCCGCCCACGCGGCCTGCGCGGGGCGAGAGCCTGCCAGTCAGGGCTTGACGACCGTCAGCCCGAGTATCTGCCAGTCCTGCATCCCGCCCCGGTAATAGTTGATCTTTTCCGCCGGATACCCTTCGGCGATGATTGCCCGGATCGCCGTTGGCGACTGGCCACACCACATGCCGTTGCAAAACAACGCGATCGTCCTGGCCTTGTCACACTCCCAGCCGTCAAAACCGGCTTCACAGCCCAGCTCATCCAGACGGTCAACGACCTCATTCCAGGGAATGGAGACCGAGCCGGGGATCGTCCCGCGCAAATACCACTCCGGCGTCCGGCTGTCGATCACGACCGCCTCGGGATCCTGCAGGAAATCCAGCAACTCCAGTTCACCAATCGTGGTCACGCCCTCGGCCGGTGTCATCGGTTGAATGCAGAACGGCGGACAGGGGCGCGAGGTGCGGGCCCAGTCATCGGCAAGGCGGTTTTCGGTATCCTGAACGCGCGATATCTCGACCAGACCGGCATCGGTCTGAACCGTCACCGCGGGCACATCGGGCCGGATATTCACCGGCTCGCCAAACGCCGGCAGGGCAGGCAAAAGGGCAATCAGTAGTGTCAGAACACGCATTCGACAAGCTCCCGTATCATTGGTTTGGAGTCGTTTATCACGGGCGCGCCTCAGGTTCGAGAGCCGACGCGCGCAATTTCCCACCCGCAGCCAAAGACCCGCGCCACGCACCGCATCTAGGCGGCCCGCTCTGTGGGCGCACCCGGTGATCGCAATTCTTGCAAGAGGGTCTCGCGCAATTGCATCGCCTTTTCCCGGTTTTCCGCCTGAACCGGGCCAAACCCCTTGACCAGCAGCGGCCAGGTCGCAAGTTCGACGGCTGTGTCGATCTGCCCCGGGGTAACCCCGGCCAAAAGCAGCTTCAGGTCGCTTTCATAGATCCGGATGGCCTCGCGTTCCTCGCGCCGCTCCCGGGAATAGCGAAATGGGTTGAACGGCGTTGCGCGCAGCGCTCTCATCCGGGCCAGCAGCGTGAACATGAGCCGCGCGCCCCGGCCAAACCTGCGTTTCTTTGGCCGACCATCCGGACCGGTCCGCGACAGAAAGGGCGGGGCCAGCAAATAGGTGAACTCCAGGTCGCCGTCAAACTCGGCCCGCGCCTTTTCTTCGGTCTTCAACAACAGCCGTGCGACCTCGAATTCATCCTTGTAGGCCAGCACCTTGTGATATCCGCGCCCCACGGCCTCTTTCAGCGCCGGGTCGTCGAACCGGTCGACCATCTTGCGGTAGCGGCGGGCAACGCGCGCGCCGCCCCAGCCACGCAAATGCGCCTCCCGATATGCGATGGCGTCTTCCGGCGTCCTGGGCATTTCCACGACATCGGCCGTGGCCATTCGCCCGGCCTCCTCAGGGTTCAGCACCGCCCACCTGCCAATTTCGAAAGCGCGCAGGTTTTCTTCCACTTTCGCGCCATTCAGGGTGATCGCCTGCTCAAGGGCCTCTCGGCTGACCGGCACCAACCCGCGCTGCCAGGCCGCACCCAGCATGATCATGTTGGAATAGATCGAATCGCCAAGCAGGGCACGTGCCAGAAGCGACGCATCAAACATCGTCAGCCGGTCGCGCAGCCGTGCTTCCAGAGACAGGCGCAATTGTTCCGTCGGCAACCGGAAATCAGCATCGCGAGTGAAATCCCCCGTGACAATCTCATGGCTGTTCACGACCGCGCCCGTTTCCCCGGGCCGCGTCAATCCGAGCGTCTTGGATCCGGCCGAAACGACCAGATCACCCCCGATGAGCGTATCGCACTCTCCGGTTGCGACGCGGATCGCCGTGATGTCCTCGGGCCGGTCGGCAATACGGCAGTGAATGTGAACAGCCCCACCCTTTTGTGCAAGGCCAGCCATTTCCATCATGCCCGCGCCCTTGCCATCAACATGCGCCGCCATCGCCAGAACCGCACCGATCGTGACGACCCCTGTGCCACCCACCCCGGTGATGACAATGTTGTGGGTGCCCTCGATCTTCGGCAGTTCGGGTTCGGGCAAATCGCCGATGTCCAGGCGCGCGGTTGCCGATTTCCTGATCCTGGCGCCCTTCACCAGCGCAAAAGACGGGCAAAACCCGTCTACGCAGGAAAAGTCCTTGTTGCATGAGCTCTGGTCGATCGCCCGCTTGCGGCCGAGCTCGGTTTCCAGCGGGACGATTGACACGCAGTTGGACTGCACACCGCAATCTCCGCAGCCTTCGCAGACGTCAGGGTTGATGAACACCCGCAGATCGGGGTCCGGAAACTGCCCGCGTTTGCGCCGTCTCCGCTTTTCCGCAGCACAGGTCTGAACATAAACAATGACCGTTACACCCTTGTATTCGGAATATTTTTTCTCCACCTCGATCAACTCGGACCGTTCATGGCGCGCAATCCCCGCCGGAAAGGCCGACCAGTCGATCTCTTCCTTTTCGTCATAGACCACCGCTACGTTCTCGACCCCCATCGCCTGCACTTCGCGCACGATCCGGTCGGCGGTCAGATCGCCTTCGTTTTTCTGGCCGCCCGTCATCGCCACAGCATCATTGAACAGGATCTTGTAGGTGATGTTGGTGCCCGCAGCCAGCGCCGCCCGGATCGCCTGAACGCCGGAATGGTTGTAGGTTCCGTCGCCGAGGTTCTGAAACACATGTTCGCGCGTCGAAAACGGCGCCTCGCCAACCCAGTTGGCACCCTCTCCGCCCATCTGCGTAAAGCCGATGGTGTCTCTGTCCATCCACTGGACCATATAATGACACCCGATCCCGGCATAGGCGCGCGCGCCCTCGGGCAACTTGGTTGACGTGTTGTGCGGACAACCTGAACAAAAATAGGGCAACCGCGCAGCAATCTCCGGTGCATTATCTGCTTTTGCCGCATTTTCAATACGTTGCAACCCTGCCTTGACGCTGTCAGTGCCGCGCCCCTCTTCCAGCAGAATCCCCCCGATCTGGCGCGCGATGAAAATCGGGTCCAGCGCGAACCGGGTCGGGAACAGTTCCAGCCGCCGGCCGTTTTCCCAGGCATCGCCCTTGTGCCAGCCATAGACCCGCCGCCCACGGCGGTCATCGAAAAT
Source organism: Marinosulfonomonas sp. (assembly GCA_026989405.1). Lineage (GTDB taxonomy): Bacteria > Pseudomonadota > Alphaproteobacteria > Rhodobacterales > Rhodobacteraceae > JAJRUE01. The sequence goes on from JALSJL010000375.1 coordinate 3,575, forward strand.
GGCTTCTTTTACCTGCACTTCAATCAGTTTGCGCTTTTCTTCCACGACCACGATCAGGTCCAGACCTTCGGCCCATTCGTGGAAGGACTGCATGTCAAGCGGCCAGGTCTGGCCAACCTTGTATGTCGTGATGCCAAGCCGCTCGGCTTCGTTTTGGTCTATGCCCAACAGGGTCAGCGCGTGCTCCAGGTCCAGCCAGTTCTTCCCGGCCGCCACAAACCCCAGTTTCGCGCCCGGCCTGCCCCAAACACGACGATCAATTTTATTTTCTCTTGCAAAGGCTTCTGCGGCGAACCTCTTGTAATCTATCATCCGGGCTTCCTGCTCGACCGGGGTGTCGATCAACCGGATATTCAGCCCGCCGTCCGGCATGTCGAATACCGGTTGTGTCAGCTTCATCCGGTCTTGCGCGCCATCGACAACCGATGTGACCTCAATTGTGTCCTTCATCACCTTGAGCCCCACCCAGACCCCGGCAAACCGCGACAGCGCCCAACCGTAGACCCCGAAATCAAGTATTTCCTGAACCCCGGCCGGCGACAGCACCGGCATATAGGCGTCCACCATCGCCCAGTCGCTTTGATGCAACGTCGTGGAGCTTTCGCCCGTGTGGTCATCGCCCATGGCCATCAGCACGCCCCCGTGGGCGCTGGTGCCGGCCATGTTCGCATGGCGCATCACATCCCCGCTCCGGTCAACACCGGGGCCCTTGCCATACCAAAGCCCGAACACGCCATCGAACCTGCCTTCGCCGCGCAGTTCTGCCTGCTGGCTTCCCCACAACGCCGTGGCCGCAAGATCTTCGTTCAACCCTTCCTGAAACCTGATATCGGCCGCAGCAAGCTCTGATTTGGCCCGCGCCATTTGCAGGTCGACCGCCCCGAGGGGCGATCCGCGATACCCGGTCACATAGCCCGCCGTGTTGAGCCCCGCAGCCCTGTCGCGAGCTTTCTGCATCAACATCAGACGGACCAAGGCCTGCGTGCCATTCAGCAGGACCCGAGGCTGTTCAAGATCGTATTTGTCGTGCAGCGAAATTTCCGGCCCGGCCATGCTGTGTCTCCCTTGGCGGATATCGCGCCCATTATAGGTCAAATTTGCTGACCTACAAAGTGAAATCCACTTCACAACAGCGTTTGCATTGCCCCTGCATCGCGCGGTAACTCTGTTGCGTATTTCAAGCGCTAACAAGCAACGGAATGGTTTCATGGACTGGGATAAATTGCGAATATTTCACGCCGTCGCCGATGCCGGCAGCCTGACGCATGCCGGCGAAGTCCTGCATTTGTCGCAATCCGCGGTGTCGCGCCAGATGCGCGCGCTGGAAGAAGCGCTGAACACGACGCTTTTCCACCGCCACGCCCGCGGGCTGATTCTCACCGAACAGGGCGAATTGCTGTTTGACGCCACAACAGCCATCAAGCGGCGGCTGGACACGGCCGTGGCCCGTATCCGCGACAGCGAAGAAGAGGTATTCGGTGATCTGCGCGTGACCACAACCACCGCCTTCGGCAGCCTTTGGCTCGCGCCGCGCCTGCCCAAGCTTTACGCCCGCTACCCGGACCTGAAAATCGACCTGATGCTCGAAGAACGCGTCCTGGACCTGCCGATGCGCGAAGCGGACGTTGCCATCCGAATGAAGGAACCCAGCCAGGCCGACCTGATCCGGCGGCGCCTGATGAGCGTCAGGATGAGGCTGTATGCAACCCCGGACTATATTGCCCAGTCCGGCGCCCCCGAAACCCTGCAGGACCTGTCAAGACACCGGTTGATCTGCCAGAATCCGAATACCATCCAGGTCTTCGCCGGGGCGCGCCTGGTGCAAGAGCTTCTGGCCACCGGCATCCCGTCCTTGCTGACGGTGAACAACTATTTCGGCGTGCTGCAAACTGTTCTTGCAAATCTCGGAATTGGCGTGTTGCCCGACTATGTGACCGAGATGAGCGACAATCTGGTTCGCATCCTGCCGGACGTCGAAAGCAACGAAGTCCCGGTATTTCTGGCCTACCCAGAGGAACTGCGGCACTCGAAACGCATTGCCGCGTTTCGGGATTTCGTGATGGAGGAAATCGCCGAACACAGAAAAAATCAGCGCAAACATGGCCTTGCCTGATCTGCCCTCGAGGCATGCAAGGCACGCATAGCGGCTTTGCGCCGCAATTGCTTCATTAAATCTTGAATATGTTCCGATCAGCCCCTAAATCCACCGTGACGCTGATGATAGAGGAAACTCTCATCAGTTTCACCTCCCTGTTGGACTTGGCCGGGCTTTTGCCCGGCCATTTTTTTCGGACAACACCTTTGTGCCCGGGTGCGGCGCGAGCCCCTTGCGAGCCGCGCACACCCTGGCCGATGCCCAGGCCACTCACGGCGGCAGGCGCCTTTTCTGCTTTTCAAGAAAGGCCCTGTCGGGGGCATTCCGGGCAAGCTCTATTGCCCGGTCATACGCCCGCCGCGCCGCGGCCACAGCGCCCGCATCGGCCAAAAGCCTTGCATGCGCCGCGTGAAACGGCTGATAGCCGTCCAACTCTTGCGCCAGCGCGTCCAACTCTTCCAGTGCCATGGTCAGCCGGCCGCTGCAGGCAACCGCAACCGCCCGGTTCAACCGCACGACCGGGGTCGGTTCATGTTGCAGAAGGGTGTTGTAAAGCAGAACGATCTGGGTCCAATCGGTCTCATCCGACCTTCGCGCCGAGGCATGCAGGGCGCTGATTGCAGCCTTGATCTGGTAGGGCCCGCCCCGGCCACGCGACACGGCACTGTCCAGCGCCGCCACCCCTTCGCAGATCAGATCCTTGCGCCACAGGCTGCGGTCCTGTTCGTCCAGCGGGATCATTTCGCCACCGGCCCCCAAGCGCGCCGGAGCGCGCGCAAAAGAGGTGAGCATGAGGGACAGCACCCCCAGCACCTCCGGCTCATCCGGCCGAAGCCGGTCAAGCATGCGGGCCAGATATATCGCCTCTTCGCACAGCTCACGCCGCATGAGCGCGCCACCGGCCCCGGCAACATGGCCGGCGTTGAAAATCAGATAGATCACGGCCAGAACCGAGGCCAGCCTTTCGTCCCACAGCTCGGGCCCCGGCACCTCGAACGGAATTCCGGCGCGCGAGATCTTGGCGCGCGCGCGGCTCAGCCTCTGGCCCATGGTGGTTTCCCGGTCAAGAAATGCGGCCGCCACCTGGGCCGTATCCAGCCCGCCCAGGGTGCGCAGTGTCAGAGCGACGCGGCTTTTGGGATCAAGTGCCGGATGACAGCAGGTAAAGATCAACTCCAACCGCTTGTCGGGAATGTCCGGCTCGCCGATCTCGGTCGCCCCCTGGCTTTCCTCGGCCAGCAGCACCAGTTCGGCCTGGCGTTTTCGCAGAACCGTCTGCCGGCGGAAATGATCAATGGCACGTCGGCGCGCCACCTGCAGCAACCAGCCGCGCCGGGAATTGGGAACGCCATTCCGGCACCAATGCTCCATCGCCGCCATGGCAGCTTCCTGCAGGCATTCATCCGCCAGCTCGAAATCTCCGATCGCCCCGACCAGCGCCGCCATGAGCCGCCCCCGATCCTCCCGCAGGGTATAGTCAATCGCCGTGTGGACGGCATCGGGGGCGGCGGCCATCGGGCTAGTCGAACGACATGATCGGGCGCACTTCGATGGTGCCGGTCTCGGCCACGGGGATCATCGCGGCGTAGCGCAAGGCATCGTCCAGATTGTCGCACTCCAGGACGTAGTAGCCACCAAGCTGTTCCTTGGTTTCGGCAAACGGCCCGTCCATTGTCTCGGTCTTGCCGCCGCGCACGCGCACGCAGGTGGCGGTTTCCGGCGGCATGAGGGCTTCGCCTCCCCCCATCACCCCTGCATCCACATAGGTTTGGTTCAGCTTGTTCCAGCGCGCCATCATGGTGTCAAACTCGGGCGTGCCCGGTTTCGGGTCGGGCCGGTTTCCGGGGGTATCGTAGATCAAGGCCAGATATTTCATTGCGTTTCCTTTCGGACGAATGGGGGAAGCATCCCCCGGTTGGGTTGGGTTTGCAATCGTTTAGCCAGCCATTGCCAGAGCAAGGCCCAGCACGCAGATTGCGAGCGCCAGAAGGGAACCGGAATTGCCCACGATACGCAGCACATGGGCCGGATTGTCGGCGCGAAGCCCGAACGGGTGGATCAGACGCGAAATCACAAGCAAAAGCCCCGCCGCATGCAGCCAGGCCGGGCCAACACCGCGCAGTTCGCCAATCAGCATGATCAGCAGAACAAGCGGCACCCATTCGATGAAATTGCCGTGGCGGCGGATCTTTTCATGCAGCCCGACATCTTCGCCGTGCCCGATTGAAACGGACCGCGCCGCCCGCGCCCGGGTTACATTGATCCAGAGGGCCAGCATGATCACCGCAAGCGGCACAGCGTATATCGGCGTAATTTCAATCGGCATCGGGTCATCCTTGCTGGTTTCGATAACCCAAGGACGAATGGTGCGTTCCGATTTCGACAGCGCGTCGAAAAATCATGTCATTTTTTTCAAGGTTGCCCGGCCGAACCCGGCCGGTTTTCCGCCGGATCCAAGGTTTTCTTGCGAAAAAATCACATTCATGTATCGTGATGCGTATTCTTCGCGCCAATAGGGAGGCGGTTCGGACATGAGCATGATACGAAATATTCTCGCCCTGATCGGGGTGGTCGCCCTTGGTCTTGCCGTCTGGCTGGGACCGTCGCTCTACAAATACAAGTCGGCGCTGGACGACTTTGACCCCGGCGCCTGGGAGACCTACAAATCCATGGCCGATCGTCTGGTGGAAACCGGAAATGCCGCCGCCGCCACCGTCTGGAGCGTCAAGGTCGCCGACGGGCTGAGCTTCGAAGAGGTCGACGAGTCGATCAAACAGGTGGCCATCGACCGCAACATCCGCGGCGTCGGAGAACTGCCGCTTGGCGATCAGGTCGAAGCGATGACAGGCAAGCCATGGCGCAAGCTGAAGATCTACCTTTATTGCAATCCGCTGACGGCGGCAAAAATGGTCGAGCACCACATCGCCTATGCGGCCTACCTGCCCTGCCGGGTATCGCTGGTCGAGGACGAAAACGGCGATTTGTGGATCACCTCGCTTGACATGGACATGATGATCCACGGCGGCAAGACGCTGCCGCCCGAACTTCTGGCAGAAGCGCTGGAAGTGAAGGACATCATCCGCGACATTCTGAACCGCGCGGCCGAAGGCGATTTCTGAGTGACCAGGCCGATTGATATCCGCCCGCTTGCGGATGGCGCCACCTCGGGCGACACGCCCGCGCGCAGCTGGTCTGTCGGCGATCTGTTTCTGGTGCCGCAATCTGACGGCGGTCACACGGTTGCACAGATTCTGGCGCATGAGCTGGCGGCCATGAACAGCGCCATCTGCGCGTTTACCCTTCGACGTGCGCAGCCCGGAGAAGCAGTCGGGCCGATCGAGCCATCGGAAATCATCGCGGTGCAATATGTCACCATCGAACTGCTCGATTCAGGCGAATGGCCCGTTGCCGGAACAAGGCCCCCGGTGGTTGCGGAAACCGAGCTTGAACTTGCCGACAAACGCGCCAATCATTTCGCCGGCACCAAGATTTGCGGCTCTGGTGTCATCACCAGTCTGCTGAATGCC
>JALSJL010000376.1 GCA_026989405.1 Marinosulfonomonas sp.
CTGTTTCGGGCTCGAGCCGTGGGACGACTGGAACGACCCCGAACAACTTGACAAGCTGCTCACCGATCCGCGCCACAAGCCGGCGCTGGTTGTATACAAGGACGAAGGCCCGGTAAACTGACCTGGCCGCGCGCCGCCAGTTGTTTCAAGACATGAAGCGGTCGTGAGCAGACTTCATTTGCCCGCCAGGACCTTGCCGCCTGTTTCCCCGCCCGTCGAAACAACCGGGAAAGGGCGTCGCATTGCAACAATATCAGATCGACATCATCCGCGGCGTGCACTTGTTGGCCTTGGCTTTGGGCCTGGGCACCTCGGCCTATCTCGACCTGCGCAACCTCACCCGTTTTCACCGCCCCGTAAGCGGCGAAATGGTGGCCGAGTTTCATCGCATCCACAGGCTGGTCTTCGTGGCACTCGGGCTGCTGTGGCTCAGCGGGCTGGCGCTCGGATCGTCGAAGCTGTTGAAGGTGTTCAACTGGGACATGCTGATCCACCTGTTCCTGCCGGCCTTTGCCGCGATCCTGCTGATCACCGAGCTTGTGGCGCTGCTGGCCCCGGCCGCAAGCCGCATCCGACACGGCCGCCATTGAGCGGGGGCGGCGCCGGTTTCAGGTGGCCTTACACAAGCTGTCCGAACACCTGCTCCCGGTGATAACGCAGAAACTCCGGGTGCGGGTGATGGCGCGGATTGCGCGGCAGGATCAACCGTTGTTCCGGCGCGAACAGACGGTGCGCGGTTTCCTGCGGCACCTTGTTGTGCGAGATCAGGATGCGCATGTCCTCGCCAACCGAGATCAGGCCGCGGTCGAACATCCAGTGCAGCGTTCCCGACAGCGCCAGCCCGTTGCGCACCGCATCCGGGCCGCCATCCTTGACCGGTCGGATATGGGCCGCCTGAACCTCGGGGCGGCCGCCGCCATTGCGCAGCATCAGCCCCGAGATGGCGCACCGGCCCCCATAGGCGGCCTTGACCATGCGGGCAAAGGCGGCGTCGCGCTTCTTGCGAGAGGTCAGGACGGTTTCGCGGTCGCCGGTGCTACCGGGCGGCTCGAACCCGCCCGGCGCCTCGGCAAAGCCTGCCGCCCGGTCGCCCGTTGCCTCCGGCAGCGGCCCGTCGCGCGGCAGGCTGTCGGCGCTTTCAAGCGGTGTCAGACCAGCATCCACAATGCGCGAAAACGTCAGCGGGTCCAGCCGGCGCACCGCCGACGTGTTCGCCCCGCCCGAGATCGGTCGCCCGTCCTCGCCGCGCAGGCAGGCCTCATAGGCGCGCCCCAGCGGATCGGCCCGGGGCACCACCTGTTCGAAGTCCAGCAGGCTGCCCAGATCGAGCACCGCGAAGTAATGCGCATCCATCGTCGGGTCCGGCACAACATCCAGCAGTTTCTGCACGCCGACATAGCCAAACGCCCCGGCGCGCCCTTCGTAGAAGATCACCCAGTCGCCGATTGCCTCGCGCACCATGCCCAGGTAGCGGCGCGGGAAATGATACAGCTCCCCCGGCTTGTCCTTGTAGATCGACTGCGGGTTCTGAACGAAAACGGCGTGGCCCATGCCTGAACTGACCATTTTCCGGCCGCCGATGCCAGGCCATTCCCAGATCATTCCTGGCCGGGCGCCGGCCTTTTTCGTGCCTGTGACCAGGTGGTGAGGCGCATAACCCCCTTCCCCCCCGCAGCCAAACGCTCTAAGGGATGCGCCAAGCGTCAACCGGGGGACTGCCTGCTGCCATGTCTGAACCGAAAATCACCGATGAGCTGATCGCCGCCCACGGGCTTGCCCCCGATGAATACGCCGAGATCATCCGCCTGCTGAACCGCGAGCCGACATTCACCGAACTGGGCATCTTCTCGGCCATGTGGAACGAGCATTGCTCCTACAAATCCTCGAAAAAGTGGCTGCGCACGCTGCCCACCGAAGGGCCGCAGGTGATTTGCGGGCCCGGTGAAAACGCGGGCGTTGTCGATATCGGCGACGGGCAGGCCGTGGTGTTCAAGATGGAAAGCCACAACCACCCGTCATACATCGAGCCCTACCAGGGCGCGGCCACCGGCATGGGCGGCATTTTGCGCGACGTGTTCACCATGGGCGCGCGTCCGGTGGCGGCGATGAACAGCCTGTCATTTGGCGAACCCGACCACCCCAGGACACGCCGGCTGGTCAATGGCGTGGTTGAGGGCATCGGCGGCTACGGCAACTGTTTCGGCGTGCCCACGGTGGGGGGCGAAGTGCGCTTTCACGCGGCTTACAACGGCAACTGCCTGGTCAATGCCTTTGCCGCCGGGCTCGCGGATGCCGACAAGATTTTCTACTCGGCCGCCTCGGGCGTCGGCATGCCGGTGGTTTACCTGGGCGCCAAGACCGGGCGCGATGGCGTCGGCGGGGCGACCATGGCCAGCGCCGAGTTCGACGATACCATCGAGGAAAAGCGCCCCACCGTGCAGGTGGGTGACCCATTCACCGAAAAGCGGCTGATGGAGGCGACGCTGGAGCTGATGGCCACGGGTGCCGTGATTTCCATTCAGGACATGGGGGCGGCCGGGCTGACCTGCTCGGCGGTGGAAATGGGCGACAAGGGCGACCTCGGCGTGCGGCTGAACCTGGATGACGTGCCGGTGCGCGAAGAAAACATGAGTGCCTACGAGATGATGCTGAGCGAAAGCCAGGAGCGCATGCTGATGGTGCTGCGCCCGGAAAAAGAGGCCGAGGCCAAGGCGGTGTTCGACAAGTGGGACCTCGATTTCGCCATCGTCGGCGAGACCATCGCCGAGGACAAGTTCGAGATCATCCATGGCGGCAAATGCGTGGCCGACCTGCCGCTGAAGGCGCTGTCGGGCACCGCCCCCGAATATGACCGCGACTGGGTCGAGACCCCGGCGCCCGCGCCGCTGACGGGTGCGCCTGAGGTCGATGCGATCGAGGGGCTGCGCGCGCTCATCGGTTCGCCGAACTACGCGTCAAAGCATTGGGTTTACGAGCAATACGACACGCAGGTCATGGCCGACACGGTGGTCACGCCGGGCCTCGGCGCGGGCGTGATCCGGGTGCATGGCACCGACAAACTGCTGGCGTTTACCTCCGACGTGACGCCGCGCTACGTCAAGGCGAACCCCTACCAGGGCGGCGCGCAGGCGGTGGCCGAAGCGTTCCGCAACCTGTGCGCGGTCGGGGCGAAACCTCTGGCGACCACCGACAACCTGAATTTCGGCAACCCCGAAAAGCCCGAGATCATGGGCCAGTTCGTCGGCGCGATCAAGGGGATCGGGGCGGCCTGCCGCGCG
>JALSJL010000377.1 GCA_026989405.1 Marinosulfonomonas sp.
TTTCGGCATCCAACCCGAAGCGGTGGTAGTATTCGCGCTCTGACGGGATGAACGCGCCGTCCATCCGTTCCTTTTGCAGGCGCAGCATCATCACCACATCGGCGTTTTTCAGGCCTTCAGCCATATCGTCGAACACCTCGACCCCCCATTCGGACGCCCCCGCCGGGATCAGCGTCGGCGGGCCGATCAGGCGCAGGCGATTTTCCATTTTCCCGAGAAGCTGAATGTTCGAGCGCGCAACGCGACTGTGCGCGATGTCACCGCAAATCGCAATTGTCAGCCGATGCAGGCGCCCCTTTTCGCGCCGGATCGTCAAGCCATCGAGCAGGGCCTGGGTTGGATGTTCATGTCGCCCGTCGCCGGCGTTCAGGACCGGGCAATTGACCTTTTCAGCCAACAGGTTCACGGCACCCGAATGCGGGTGGCGCACGACAAGAAGGTCCGGGCGCATGGCATTCAGGGTCAGGGCCGTGTCGATCAGGGTTTCACCCTTCTTGATCGAACTGGCCTGCATGGCCATGTTCATCACGTTGGCGCCCAGTCGCTGGCCGGCAATTTCAAAGCTCGCCTGCGTTCGGGTTGAATTTTCGAAGAACATGTTGACCTGTGTGAGACCCGCGAGAACCTGCTCATGCGGCGTGCCCGCCCGGTTGCGATCGGCATAGGCGTCAGCAAGGTCAAGGATAGAACGAATCTCTTCCGGTTGCAGGTTGCTGATGCCCAAGAGGTGTTTTTGCCGGAAGGTCATGATGCTCCTGCGGTCCGGGTTTTTTGGCTTATAGGCGCAGGCGGGCGACCAGACAAGAGCGGGCCTTCTCGGCCAGGAGTTTTCGAACGCAGTGTTGAATGAGGTTTCCCGCCGCGGCAAGCGGCAGTAGCCTGTGGTCATGGATTCGGATTTGGAATTTCACGCCAACAAGGCGATGCTGGAATGGCAGGTTGAGCTGGGGGCGGACGAAGCGATCAGCGAGACGCCGGTGAACCGTTTCGACGTCCCGGCCGCTTTGCCTGTGGTGCCGGTCGGCAGGGCCCCCGCTCCTGCTGCAGCGCCGGATGATGCAGTGCAGGTGGCACTTGATCCGGTTGTCGAGGCGAAACGCGCCGCGGGTCAGACCGAAAGTCTTGCAGAACTGCGCGACGCGCTCGTCGGATTTGAGCATTGCGAGTTGAAACGCGGGGCGAAGAACACAGTTTTCGCAGACGGCAACCCGGCGGCACGAGTGATGATCATTGGCGAAGCACCCGGGCGCGATGAGGATATCCGCGGACAGCCGTTCGTCGGGCGCGCGGGGCAGCTTTTGGACCGGATGTTTGCAGCCATCGGCATGGCGCGCGATCATCCCGACAGTGACGCCGCGCTGTATATCACAAACATCTTGCCGTGGCGGCCGCCGCAAAACCGTGATCCGAAACCTGAAGAGATCGCCATGATGATGCCTTTCGTGGCACGCCATGTTGAGCTGGTCCAGCCCGAAGTATTGGTGCTGATGGGCAACATTTCATGTCAAGCGGTCCTGGGGCGCCGCGGAATTACGCGGCTGCGAGGGGCTTGGACCAGCGGTTTGGGGCTGCCCGCCCTGCCGATGTTTCATCCGGCCTACCTGTTGCGCAACCCCGCCGCCAAGCGCGAGACATGGGCGGATTTGTTGATGTTGGAGGCCAAGCTGGCCGGCGGCGCGGGGTGAGCGTGGCGCTGCACGAAAGGGGCCAGCAGCCAGAAGTTGCGCTGTGGCAGCCTCTGCAAGGCCGATACCGGGTTCACATTCGAGGAGCATGCAATGGAAACCGAAAGATCACCGCGTGAGTTCATTCCGGTCAGCATAGCGGTGCTGACGGTTTCGGACAGCCGATCGATCGAGCAGGACAAATCGGGGCGCACGTTGGTTGAGCGGATCGAAAAGGCCGGGCATATCGTGGCCGTGCGCGAGATCGTGCGTGACGAGCGCAAGGAGATCGCCGCAAAGCTGCGCGTCTGGTGCGCCGACCCGAAAATCGACGTGGTGATCAGCACCGGGGGCACGGGGCTGACCGGGCGCGATGTGACGGTTGAGGCGCACAGGGATGTCTACGAAAAGGAGATTGAGGCCTTCGCGACGGCCTTCACCATTGTCTCGATGAACAAGATCGGCACCTCGGCCGTGCAGAGCCGGGCGACGGGTGGGGTGGCGCAGGGCACCTATCTGTTTGCGCTGCCGGGAAGCCCCGGCGCGTGCAAGGATGCCTGGGATGAAATTCTTGAAGCCCAGCTTGATTATCGCCATATGCCCTGCAATTTCGTTGAGATCTTTCCACGCCTGGAAGAGCACAAGAAACGCCGGAAGGGCTGATCAACCGGCGGGACAGCCCTGGATGTCGATGGCTTGTCCATCGCCCAAAAGGGTAATTCTGATTTCCGAGCGGTTCAACAGAAAGGGTTGGCCCGAGGGCGGCACAAGCTCGGTCCGGGCTGTCAGAATGCCACCGGACCGGGAAATCTCGGGCGTTGCGATCCACACCGACTGGTCCGGCAGCTCGATAACGGCCATTTCGGGATCGAACCGGTTGGGCAATCCAATTGTCGCGGTCAGCCCCAAGCCATCGGCGATCGGATCAACCGCGCATGATACCGAAGAGATGCGCGTCTGATCGGCAGGTGTCGGCTGGTCCGCCAGACTGGCCAGTATGGCCGGGTTTTCCTTGCCATCGCCTGAGAGTTCGACAGAAACCGGGACCGATATCGGAACGCAAATATCTTCGCAGACACCGATATCGACCCTGCCTTGCAGGGTGATCGGCCCGCTGCCTGACGGGGTGATTTCAATCGGAACCACTGTCACACCCTTGTAGCCGATGGACTTCAGCCCGTTGGTCGTAAACACATCCGGTGTCGGCCAATGGAACTGAACGGCCTGCAGGTTCTGCGATCCCTGCCAGTCGACACTGGGCGGAATGCCGGCCTCACCGGGGGCGCGCCAGTAAGTCTTCCACCCGTCTGCAAGATCAATCTGCAAGGCCGCCATCCGTGTTCCGTTCGCCGTTTTCCAGCCGGGCAGGACTGTCACTTTGGCGATGTCTGACAGCGACGTCAGCGACTGAGCGCCAAGCGCCGTGGGCAAGGTTGCGATCAGCGCCGCGAAGGCATGGGTTTTCAAACGTTCAAACATGCGCTCAACATAGGCTGCCGGCGGGAATTGGGAAATCACAACTTGGCGACGGTTTGTAATGCAGGTTCCAAGGCATCTTGCACAGGCCGTTATCCGCGCCCATGTTGTGGGCATGACCGGAACAAGAGACATCATGAACCTGAATGGCAAGCTTCTGATTGCCATGCCGGGTATGGGCGATCCGAGATTCGCCAAGAGCGTCATATTCATATGCGCTCATTCCAAGGACGGTGCGCTGGGGCTGATCGTGAACAAGCCCACACCGGATTTGCAGCTTGGCGATCTTCTGGAACAATTGGGCATTCCGACATCAAACAAAACGCGCGATATCCGGGTCCATTTTGGCGGGCCGGTCGAAAACGGCCGCGGTTTTGTGCTTCATTCCGCCGACTATGCCATGCCCGACGCAACTCTTTCAGTCGATGATCAATTCGGGATGACGGCCACGCAGGATGTATTGCGCGCACTGGCCGAGGGTGCCGGGCCGCGGGATGCGATGTTGATGCTTGGCTATGCTGGTTGGGAACCCGGTCAGCTTGAGAATGAAATCCTGGCCAACGGTTGGCTGGTGGCCGATGCCCAGCCCGATCTCGTTTTCGACACCGATGGCCCCGCCAAGTGGAGCGCCGCGCTGAGGACGCTTGGCGTCGAGCCAATGACACTTTCGGCCACGGCGGGGCGGGCCTGAGCGTCGTCGGCTGCTGCGGCGGTCCCGGTTGTTGCGCTAGCTGCGGGGGGCGGCCGCTCGTTTCAGACGGTCGTTGATACCCAGCCCAAGCCCATGCCCCGGAATGGGGGACACTGCGATCACCCCGGACGCCTTTCTGTCAAGAATGTGCAGGGCCGAAAAAAGGTTGGCCGCCGCCTCGGCAAGATCACCGGTAGGCGAAAGGTTCAGGTCGCATTCCACATCGCCAAACCCCAAAAGCAGTTCGCCGGCGCGCCGTTCGGTTGCGTCAAGGCGCAGCTTGGCCCTGGGCGCATAGTGCGACGCCAGTTGCCCTGGCGCGTTTGGCAAGGCCCTGGTTTCGGGCATGCGGACCTGGTGGCCAAGGCAGGCATTGACAATCTCCAGAGGCAACCCGCCCGGGCGCAGCAGGCGAGCATCGGGGTCAAACCCGATGATCGTGGACTCAACGCCAATTGCACTTGGGCCGCCGTCGACAACGGCCGCTATTCGGCCTGACAGCCCTACGAGCACATGCTCGGCTCGCGTCGGACTGATCTTGCCCGACGGGTTTGCAGACGGTGCCGCTACGGGGCCGCCAAACCGACGCAACAATTCACGCGCCAATTGGTGCTCGGGAACGCGGATGGCAATTGTGGGCAATCCCGCGCTGACCCCTGGCGCGATGCCGGAGCCGGGTTTCAGTGGAACGACCAGGGTCAGGGGGCCGGGCCAGAAGGCTTCGGCAAGGCGAAGTGCATCCTTGCCAAGATCGGCAATCTGCCGCGCTGCCGAAAGATCGTGCACATGGATGATAAGTGGGTTGAACGCAGGCCGGCCCTTCGCGTCAAAAATGCGCGCGACGGCTGCATCGTTTTTTGCATCGGCACCAATGCCGTATACGGTTTCGGTAGGAAATGCGACAAGGTCGCCCGCGCGCAACAATTCGACTGCGCGCTGCAGACCGGCATCATCCGGCGCAATCAGATCGGTTTCGGGCTCATGATCGGCCATGTTACGCCGCGTTCTTGTTGATGCAGGCGTATGATTGGATACGCTTGCAGGGATCAGGGCGCTTGCTTAACCGCCGCGCCGCCAGATGCCAAGCCGCCATTCAGGAGCCCCACATGACTTACCGCGCGCCACTGGACGATTTCAGCTTTCTGCTGGATCATGTCGTCGGCTTCGAACAGGTCGCTGCGACCGAGCTGTTTTCCGACGCGACACCCGATCTGACGACAGCAATTCTTTCCGAGGCCGGGAAACTCTGTGAAGATGTGCTGGCGCCGCTCCAAAGGGTCGGCGATGAGAAGGGCGCCGTGCTGGAAAATGGCGTGGTCCGCACGCCACCCGGGTTTGCCGAGGGCTATCGGGCAATCGCCCAGGGCGGCTGGATCGGCATGTCGGCCAGCCCGGACGCAGGCGGCATGGGGCTGCCGCAAACCCTGACCATGGCGGTCAATGAGATGATGTCGGCCGCCTGCCTTTCGCTGCAACTGAACCCCTTGATGACCCAAGGCCAGATCGAAGCCCTCGACAACCACGCCAGCGAAGAACTGAAGGCGATCTACCTGCCGAAACTGATATCCGGAGAATGGCACGGCACCATGAACCTGACCGAACCCCAGGCCGGTTCTGATGTCGGCGCATTGCGCACGAAGGCCCAGGCAAACGGGGATGGCAGCTATGCAATCACGGGGCAGAAGATTTTCATCAGCTGGGCCGACACGGATTTTGTTGAAAACACCTGCCACCTGGTTCTGGCACGGCTGCCTGACGGCGCGCCGGGAACCAGGGGCATCAGTCTTTTCATGGTTCCGAAGTTCATACCCGATGCCAACGGGCTGCCTGGAAAGCGCAACAATCTGAAGGTTGTGAGCCTTGAGCACAAGATGGGGCTGCACGGCTCGCCCACGGCCGTGATGGAATATTCGGCGGCCACCGGCTGGCTGGTTGGCGCCCCTCACCAGGGGATGCGGGCGATGTTCACGATGATGAACAATGCGCGTTTGGGTGTGGGCATCCAGGGCATTGGGCAGGCTGAAGGCGCATTTCAAAAGGCGCTGTCATATGCGCTTGAACGCAAGCAGGGGCGTGTCCCGGTCGAGAACGGCACCGGCACCATCATCGACCACGCCGATGTGCGGCGCATGCTGGCCGCGATGAAAGCCGACACTTACGCGGCGCGTTCCATTGCATTGTCATGTGCTGTCGCAATCGATATGGCCCACGCAACCGGCGATGAAGGTTGGCGTGCCCGGGCCGCCTTTCTGACACCGATTGCCAAGGCTTTTGGCACCGATATCGGTTGCGAGGTTGCGCATCTGGGCGTGCAGGTTCACGGCGGAATGGGCTACATCGAGGAATCCGGCGCACCGCAATTCTCGCGCGATGTGCGCGTCACCGCAATCTACGAGGGAACCAACGGCATACAAGCTATGGACCTAGTGGCCCGTAAGATGATGGATAGAGGAGACGCGGCTTTTCGGCTCCTTGATGAGGTCGAGGCCACAGCCGAAGCGGCACGCGGCAAGCTGCCCGAGCTTGCGTCGGACGTGTGGGATGCGGCGGAAACCCTTCGCGAGACAACCGAATGGCTGGTCTCTCAAGGTGATCTGAATGAGCGGTTCGCCGGGGCGGTGCCGTATCTGCGTGCATTTGCCCGCGTCTTGGGGGGACATTTTCATCTGAAGTCGGCCCTGGCAAACCCTGACGCCAGGCTGCCCCTGGCAGCGTTTTACATTCAGCGGCTGTTGCCGGAACACGCGTCGCTGCTTGCCCAGGCGCGTCAGGGCGCAAAAGGAGTCTATGCGGTGACCCCTGATGATCTGGCCCGCCGATGAACGTGCAGCATTCACCTTTGAGCCACCCGGTTGAGGAGCCTCCCGAGTTCGGAACCGTCACAGAGTTGGCGCCGGGCGTTCTGTGGGCGCGGCTTCCGTTGCCGATGGCGTTGGACCACGTCAACGTCTACGCGCTTGATGATGGCGATGGCTGGACCTTGATCGACACCGGTCTGGATACGCAAAAAACACGCGACATCTGGCAACGCCTGCTGGCAGGGCCGCTTGCCGGAAAGCCCGTCAGACGGGTTCTGGTGACGCATCACCACCCGGATCATATCGGGTTGGCCGGCTGGTTTCAGGCCGCGCATGGCGCCGAACTGGTCACGACACGCACGGCCTGGCTGATGGCTCGGATGCTGACGCTTGATGTCCAGAAGGTGCCGACCGACGAGCAGATACGGTTTTGGCGTTCTGCCGGCATGGCGCCCGACATCCTGCAAAAACGCCTGGACGAACGCCCCTTCAACTTTTCCGACGTCGTATCGCCCTTGCCACTTGGTTTCCGCCGTGTCTCTGAAGGTGACAAGATCGCGATTGGTGGCCGCGATTGGACGGTGCGCATGGGAAATGGGCATGCCCCTGAACATGCAACGCTTTGGGCGAACGATGGCGATCTGGTCCTGGGGGGCGACCAACTGTTGTCGACGATTTCTCCCAACATCGGGGTCTATGCTACAGAACCCGATGCAGACCCCCTGGCGGAGTGGCTTGATGCCTGTGAGCGCCTGCAGGTCCATGCGACTGACAAGCAGCTGGTCCTTCCGGGGCACAAGCTGCCGTTTACCGGCCTGCCGACAAGAATGCGCCAGTTGATTGAAAACCACCATCATGCCCTCGACCGGCTGCTTGAACACCTGACTAGGCCGCGCACGGCCGAAGAGTGTTTCGTGCCCTTGTTCAAGCGGCGCATAGGCGCTGCGGAATATGGCCTGGCGCTGGTTGAAGCGATGGCGCATGTCAATCATCTGCATGCAATCGGGAAAGTCGAAAGGCAACGACGCCCGGATGGAGCCTGGTTATGGCAAAGAAAACAGACAACCTGAGCCCGGACATTCAGACCGTGGCCGAAGCTCATGAAAACAATGCCCTGCATTGTGGCGGGCGGGCTGTCCATGCCGACCCGTCGACCCCTGCAACCGCCGAACAGAAACCGCTACCGGTATCGCTTGCCCGAAAGCCGATAGATGAAAAAAGCCCGGCCGAATGGGCCTTTGAAAGACTTATCCTCTACATTCAGAATTTCGAGGAACAACTCGATGACGATTCAGAGGTTGCGGTCGGGTTTACCGGAAGTCCGGCCGGAATGTTGCGGATAGAAGGGGTCGGTTTTTTTGACCCGGACATCGTGACCTTCTACGGCAAGGACGACAGCGGCGGGAAAACCCAACTTATTCAACACGTCAGCCAGCTGAGCGTTACGCTGCGCGCCCTGCCCAAGGCGTCACCCGAGGGAAAGCCGGTCCGGATCGGCTTCAGGTTGGTTGAGGATTTGGATCAGGGCTGAACTGCGGCTCTTTTGCGCGGCCAAGGGGCGTGACAGGGCATTTGATATCGTCTATTCCTTGCGCGACGGAAATTCTGAGGATGGGTAACAACATGGCCAATCACGAACACGGCAACATGGAAGTCGAAGATCACGAGAAGACCTTTGAGGGCTTCGTCAAGATCGTCACATGGTCTTCCATCCTGATCCTTTTGTTTCTTGTATTTCTGGCCATTGTGAACGGCTGATTGACAGCCGCATGTTGCGCGCGATTGCACTTGTTGCCGTTCTGGCCGGTTTGGCCGGTTGCGTCGGGCCGGCGCAGCCGAAATGGGCATCGGACGCCGATGTTGCGCGCGCAGCCTATGTGCACGACGGACCACCCAAGATCACGCTTTTCACAGTCATCAACAACGAAAACGGATCGGGCGCGCACTCGGGGCTGTTGATCAATTCGACCCAGCGCGTTCTGTATGACCCGGCCGGCACCTGGTATCATCCGCAACTGCCGGAACGAAACGATGTGCACTTCGGCATGTCACCCGGGATTGTGGATTTTTACGTCGACTACCACACCCGGCAAACCTATCGGACCGTGATTCAGGAAATCACCGTGTCGCCAGAGGTTGCCCGCATCGCGATGCAACGGGCATTCGCAATCGGTGCGTCACCCAAGGGGCAATGCTCTTACAGGATCACCGGAATTCTAAGGGACGTCCCCGGGTTCGAGTCTCTGCCCAGAACCTGGTTTCCCAAGCAGTTGTCGCGGGCTTTCGGGGAATTGCCCGGCGTCAGCACCAACATTGTGTATGACAATGACCCCGATGATAATTCCGGTTTCATCGAAGGTCCGCCGGCGCTTTACATACTCGAAGGCCGATAGCGCGATCACCCGCTCAGTTCACAAGACGCAGCGCGTTGATGTTGCGGGCGATCGAGTGGAACGCTTCGGAAATCGTGCCGCCGGTGACCTCATAGAAGAACAGAGGTGTCGTCGCACAAGCTTCCATCACCAGAGAAGAGGCGGTCGTCGTTTCAAAGCCCATTGTGTAGATCGTGATGCCGGCTGATTTGGCGGCGTTGCACATGGTCTCCAGGCGCACGTCTTTTTCGGCATTGAACACCTGGTCGACCGCTGCGGGAAGCGATGCGTCGGGCGCGACGCTCTTGAAGAAGCTCCAGCTGTAGTCCTTCCAGAACTCCGGGTAGCTCAGCTGAACCGCAGCCGGGCCGCCATCGGGCGACGGGGCTCTTGTGCCATGATCGACCAGGTAATAGTCGCCGCGCACCGCATCATAGACAGAGACATGCCCGCCATGTTCTGCATCGCTGGCAGGCACCACATGGAAGGGCGACGGTCCAGACCGAAAGCCGTCTTTGACCAGGTGCTGGGTTGTGTTGATGCCATCGGTCATGAGCACGACGATTTTTTCGGTGTCGGGGCGGTCGTAGTCAAATGGGCGACCGACGAAGTTCGGGGTGATGACGCCCAGGTTGCTGGCCATGTTTGTCACGGCCGGACGAAAGGCGGGGTCAAGCAGGGCTGCCCCCCATTTCATCCCCAGTTCGATCGAGGTGTATCCGCTTGCATAAAGGTCATCTATGGCCGTTTCGAGATCCTGGTAGGTGTTTTCGTATGCCGTGACCTTGCGCTGTGTGTAAGGGCTGCAGGTCCGGCGCCAATCGACCGCCGTGTCGCCGCCGCTCCATGGATCAATTGTCGCGCTGCGCCGCAGGTTCGGCGTCGGGTCGGGAAGTCCCAGAACCGGGTCGAGCACCAGCGGGTCCAGTTCCACCGGGATAGAGGCATAGTCCGAGGCCTCGAAGTCGATACAGCTGGAGTCTGTATGCTCTTCGGTCGTGTTGAATTGCTGGATCAGCGTTTCGCCCATCAGGACCTGCTCATTGTAGGGGACAAGCGAGATTGACACCGTGTCCGGGTCGACAACGCACACACCATCGAACGGCTTGGTCGCATCGGGGTCACATTGCATGAGGTAGACAAACTCTTTCGCTGCCGCTTTCAGTTCATTGATCTTGGTGTCACCGCTGGCCGACAAGCCGCCCATGGAACCCGAAGTGTCGACGACCAGTGAAATCTCGATATCGGTCACGCTTTCGGCGGCTTGTCCACCGGCGGGTGCTGCAAGCGAATTGACGCCGACCAGGTTCAGGAAAAGCGAGTTGACGTCCAGTGTTGCGTTGGCGCTGACGGTCTTTCCGGTTGCTGATTGGGAAATCGAAATGTCGCTGGCCTTGATCGAACTCCCAAAGCCCGCTTTCTGAAAATAGTCCAGAACCACCGATTGCGCGTTCAGGGTCTGGTTCAGGCTGGAACCCGCGAGAATTGCGCGATCAAGCGTCGCCTGAAGGCGCGAGCGTTCGGTTTCCGTGCGCATCAGGTCGACGGCCATCCCCGTGACCATCAACATGATCACCAGCAGGAACAGGGAAAAGATCAAGAGCGACCCGTCTTCGCAACGCTGAAATCGCTGGAAGATCATGCGACGGGCAGGCGCATCGCTGGCGGCCTCGGTTGAAGAAGTTCTTGTTCCCCTGGTCATGTTGCACCTTCAATAAACACTGGCCCCACCCGAAACGGCAGCAAGGTTGCCATTTCCAACTGTGGCAGAATGCTGAGTGAAATGTGGCGAAAATGGGGCAAAAGGGGCTGGAACGCGGCACAAGGCACGGGATTGGAATTAATCGCCAGAATCGTAATCCATTGTGGCTGAGGGGCAGTCAATTTGGCGGTGGCGGCGCAAATTTCTGGCTTGGGAAAGTGTTCATTCGCCACCGATTCGCCTTATTTCGGGGGTGCTGACGACCGTGGTTTCGGCACAAGGATACCCGAAAGCAAAAAACACCGTGCAATACAGCAGCGTTAAAAACTCGGTCGACCCAGCCCGGGCGGGAATTGGCGGTGGTGGCGGGCCAAACTTGGTTCTAGTATGCGCCGAGGAAACAAATTCAACAGCGACAAGGGGCTGCCATGGTCACCAAGCCCGATCCGGATGGTTATCTGATTGCGCCCAATCCGCAGGCACCGCGTTTGACGCGGAAGGTTGTCGGGGCGGATCAGAACGGCGAGCCACAGGAAATATCGGTCGTCGAAGAGCGCCCGCTCACGATTTTTCTGAACAGTCAGGAAATCGTTACCGCCATGACCATTGGCGACTACCCGGAGTATCTGGCGCTTGGCTTCCTTGCAAACCAGGGCATGCTGAAAGACGCAGGCCAGGTGACCGGTATCGACTACGATCAAGAGATTGAAACCGTGGTGGTGCGCACAACGGTGCCGACGGACTATGAAGAAAAGCTGAAGAAGAAGACGCGCACGTCCGGCTGTGCTGTCGGAACCGTATTCGGTGACATGATGGAAGGTCTGGAAGGGTTGCGCCTTCCCGAAACAGAGGTTCGCACGTCATGGCTTTATGCGCTTGCCAAATCGATCAACACCACACCCAGCCTGTATCTGGAGGCCGGAGCGATCCACGGAACCGTCCTGTGCGCGCGTGACAGACCGCTGGTCTATATGGAAGATGTCGGGCGACACAATGCCGTGGACAAGGTCGCAGGCTGGATGCTTTCCGAAAACGTGCGACCTGACGACAAGATCCTGTATACAACAGGCCGGCTGACATCCGAGATGGTGATCAAGACGGCGACCATGGGCATTCCGGTTCTGGCTTCCCGGTCGGGCTTCACGGCATGGGGGATCGAAATCGCTCGCCAGGTCGGGTTGACATTGATCGGGCGCATGCGCGGCCAGCGGTTTTACTGCCTGTCCGGCGAGGAACGGCTGCTGCGCGATGCGAACCCGGCTCTGATCGCTGACGAAGCCAAGCGTCACCGGCGCAAAAGTGCCCGCTCATGAAAGGCATTCCCGCGGTTGTTCTGGCAGGCGGGCAGGCCACGCGGATGGGTGGCGGTGACAAGTGCCTGCTTGATCTGGGCGGACAGCGATTGCTGGACGTCATCCTTGAACGGCTGACCCCGCAGGCCGGCGCCATCGCGCTGAATGTCAACGGAGACCCGGACAGGTTTGAGCATGCAGGTCTTGCAATCATTGCGGACACGGTTCCCGGTTTTGCCGGGCCGCTTGCCGGTGTGCTCGCGGGTATGGATTGGGCTGCGGGTCTGGGGGCTGACCACGTCGCCACCGTAGCCGGGGATACGCCGTTTTTCCCGAGAGACCTGGTGTCCCGGTTGCAGAGCGCGGCCGCAAGAACGGGCGCACCGGTTGCTTTGGCGGCCACGCGTGACCCGGAAAAGGGCATCATGCGGCACCCGACCTTCGGGCTTTGGGCGGTGGAGTTGCGCCATGACCTTCGCGAGGCCCTTG
>JALSJL010000378.1 GCA_026989405.1 Marinosulfonomonas sp.
CCTCGAAACCGAGCCGGGCCGCGTCAATCGCCGAATAGGCGACGCAGAAATCGGTTGCCAGCCCGCACAGCACCAGCCGGCGCACGCCACGACTGCGCAGATAGCCTTCCAGCCCGGTTGGTGTGGTGCGGTCATTTTCAAAGAAGGCCGAATAGGAATCAATCGCCGGGTTCATGCCCTTGCGCAGGATCATGCCGGCCGGATCGGTGTTCAGATCGGCATGGAATTCAGCCCCCTTCGTGCCCTGAACGCAATGGTCGGGCCAGAGCACCTGCGGGCCATAAGTCATTTCTACCATGGAAAACGGCGCTTTGCCCGGATGGGCCGAAGCGAACGAGCCATGGCCCGCCGGGTGCCAGTCCTGGGTGAAAACCCGCAGCGGATAATCGGCAAGCATGGTGTTGATAACCCCGACCACCGCATCACCATCGGCCACTGCCAAGGCCCCGCCGGGGCAAAAGTCATTCTGCACGTCAATGACCAGAAGGGCTGAATTTTCCATGGCTTGCCTCAGTTGTTGGTGCGCAAAGTGATTTTTCTGTTACCACGGATCAAATCGATGCGCCACCAGCCGGCATGGTTGCGCACGATCTCGGCAATATCGGCCGGGCTGGCTACCGGTATGCCGTCCACAGCCAGGATGATATCGCCAACCTGCAAGGCGGCGCGGCGCGTGCGGGCGGGGCCGGCAACGATGATCACCCCGCGCGCTGTGGGGTTCAGGCCGAAATAGCCGGCAATATCGGCGGTGATCGACGCCAGGGTACGGTTTTCAAACGGGCCGGGGGCGGTGATCGTCAGCATGTCCTGGGCCTGCATGGGCGCGGGCTCGGGCGGCGCAACCAGGGCCAGGGGGGCGCTACGCTCACCATCGCCGCTGCGCCATGTCACGCTGGTCTCGCCCCCCAGCGGCTCGGAGGCCATGCGAAATTCGAGCCCGGCGCGGCTGTTCACTTCCTGGCCGCCCAGCGCCACCAGCACATCGCCCGCCACCAGCCCGGCCTTGGCAAACGGGCTGTCGGGGGCAAGACGGCGCACCAGAAGGCCGTGCGGGCGCTCCAGCCCCAGCGCCTCGGCGAGGCCGGCATCGACCTCCTGCACATCAATCCCGAGCCAAGGGCGAATGAAGCGCGCATTGCCCGCACGCGCCTGCGCCACCACCTGGCGCACAAGGTTGGCCGGCGTGGCAAAACCCAGGCCAATCGAGCCACCGCTGCGCGTGACGATCAGGGTGTTGATACCGATCAGCCGCCCCTGCATGTCAACCAGCGCACCGCCGGAATTACCCGGATTGATCGGTGCGTCGGTTTGCAGGAAAAACCGCCCGTTTTCACGCGCGCCCCCTTCACGCCGGGCCCGCGCCAGGCCAGAAATGATGCCCGAAGACACGCTCAGCCCAACCCCGAAAGGATTGCCGATTGCCAGCACCAGGTCGCCAACTGCCAGCGCATCGGAATCGCCGATTTCCAGCGCTGGCAGGTCATCAATTCCTTCACCTTCAAGGCGGATCACCACGAGGTCGGCCTGCTCGTCCACCAGCACCTGGCGCGCGCTGAATTCGCGCCGGTCTGCGAGCACCACGCGGATTTTTTGCGCATCACGCACCACATGATAGTTGGTCACCACCAGCCCATCGCCCACCAGTACCCCCGAGCCCAGCGCATTCTGCCCCTTGGGGCCCATGGTGAAATCGCGGAAAAACTCGGAGAAAAGGGGGTCGTTGGCGAACAGACCGCCACGCGCCGACGCAAAGCTCGCATAGACCGAGACAACCGCAGGCGCGGCGCG
>JALSJL010000379.1 GCA_026989405.1 Marinosulfonomonas sp.
AACCCGTTTCGGGCCAGCGTGATCCGGGCTTTGGAATGGTGCACTGGTAAGGTCACTTTGCTGAAGATGATTCGCGAGTTTGAAAGGCGCGGTGCGCCGCAGGGCTCGGAAATCTGGCAGGCCTGCTTGGATATCATGGAAATCGACATTCAGACCCCGCCTGAGCAGGTCGAGAACATACCGGCCGAAGGCCCACTGGTCGTGGTTGCCAACCACCCGCACGGGCTGGTCGATGGCATGGTCATGGCCGAGCTGATCAGCCGGCGGCGCGAGGATTACAAGATCCTGGTGCGCGCGCTGCTGACCGGGCTGGACGAGGTTGCCTCGGCCTATCTGATCTCGGTGCCGTTTCCCCATGACGCGGATGCGCAGGCAAAACTGGTGAAAATGCGCGCCGAGGCGATGGCGCAGCTCAAGGCCGGTGGCGTGGTAGCGCTGTTTCCCTCGGGTGTCGTGGCCTCGTCACCCAGCCTGTTCAGCCGCGCGCAAGAGGCCGAATGGAACGTGTTCACTGCCCAGCTGATCCGCCGTTCGGGCGCGCGCGTTGTCCCGGTTTTCTTCCCCGGCGCCAACAGCCGCGCCTATCAGATGGCCAACCGTGTGTCTTCGACCCTGCGTCAGGGGCTGCTGCTACATGAAATCGTCAAATCCTGCCATGCCCCACAGAGGCCGGTAGTGGGCGCGCCCCTGACTGAGCTACAAATGGCACCGCTCAAAAGCGACCCACGCGGCTTCATGGCCTGGCTGCGCGCCCATACGCTATCGTTGGGTTCATCCAGCTAAAGCGTTTCGCGTTTTTGTTGAGGCACGACAACATTAACGCGAAACGCTTTAGGACACCGACTCATAAGATCGTATCCAGATCCTGATTGAAGCGAGTTGGACGGAGGCGAGGTGGTTGTCGTCACGCTTGCCATAGCCCGCGGCCACTGCGCGGAACTATTTGAGTTCGTTGAAGGAACGTTTGACAAGATTGCGCGCCTTGCAGGCCTCGCGATCATGCGCGATGACCGGGCTGCGCTGGGGCATCGAAGGAATCACCGCCTCGGCCCCCTGCGCCGCCACCAAGGCCCGGATGGCGTTGCTGTCATAGGCGCGGTCTGCCAGCGGCGGCAGCCTTCGGGGAGCCCGGCCAACAGCTGCTCGTCGGCGGGCCCGCCCCAGGCCTGCCCCGTACTCAGCATCAGCCGGATCGGGCGACCGAGCGCATCTGCCAGGGCGTGGATCTTGGCTCCTCTCGGCGATACAGGCATTGCCTGCCGGGCAAGGGTTCAGCCCGCCCCGCGAGCGATCCATGCGACCGGATCACCCCCTTTTTGGGGCCGTTCGCCCCGTGCTGGTGAACCCGGATCGTTGAGCTGTCGATCATCTGGATATTTCCCCTGTAAGCCTCTGATATGGTGCCTAAAATGCGCGCCATGATGCCCGCCCTTGCGCCATCGGTTGAAGCGGTTGACACAGGTCGTGTACGGGCCGTAGCGGGCCGGGATGTCGGCCCAGAGCGCGCCCGTGCGCAGCCGCCAGAAAATGCCGTTCAGCACCTGGCGGTCGTCCCGCCGCTTCACACCACGCACCTTCGTCGGCAACAACGGCTGGATCACCGACCACTCGAAATCCGTCAGATCAAATCGCGGCATGCTCACCTCCTGCTCTTTGCCGAAAGTGAATCACAACGTATCAAAAATGGGAATCCGGTAGTGTCGCGAGTTTGGTAGAAATTGGAGGACGGCGTAATCTCCGGGAGAGCTAGAACCACCCAAAGGGCGGCTGGAACCGCCAAGGG
>JALSJL010000380.1 GCA_026989405.1 Marinosulfonomonas sp.
CCTGAATGACCCCGGCACGTCTGTGCGGGCGGCCGAGGTCATCCGCAGCCTCTTGTCCGAGATCAGGCTGATCTCGGAAGGCGATGCGCTTGTCATTGAATTGGTTGGGGAATTGGCCGGCTTGCTGTCCCTGCAGGAGACCGGAAAAGCAAGAACCCGAGGGTCTGCCCCGGGCTGTTCGATAGAAATGGTTGCGGGGGTAGGATTTGAACCTACGACCTTCAGGTTATGAGCCTGACGAGCTACCGGGCTGCTCCACCCCGCGACAATCTGGAAGTCAGTATCTAGACCCGCTGCGGCCTTGTTGCAAGGGGCGTTTTGATGATTTTACCGGAAATGTTGGTGGTAGTGGCGGGGCCGGGATGGGGCAATGCTCGACTGAACTTCGCACACGAAAGTCAAATGATTTTCATAGAAGAAAAACTGCGGAAATACCCCCCGCCCATTAAGGTATCCCGGAAACCACTGCACAATCTGACCAGCAGAATCGCGCGGTCAGTGAACTGGCCCCCATTTCGACCGGACACCTAAGCCCAACCAAGGAGGCTTAGGCGCAGGCTTAAGCCTATGCTCATGTCCGATATTGAGATCATCACCGATGGTGGCTGTCGCCCGGCGCAATGGCGTGGCGCCCAATCTGTTGTATCGTTGGCGCAAACTGATGTTGGAGGGAGGAAGCATCGCCGTGAGCGGAGATGATAGTGTGACCCGCTGCCGGCAGGCGAATGCATGCATTCGCCGAGAGGGGCAACCGCACCGTGCGCGAGATGGAAGCCCGCATCCGCGAGCTGAAACGCCAGCTTGGGCGCAAGACGCTGGAGGTGGAAATCCTCAAGGAAGCTCTGGACAAGGCACGCTCAAAAAAACCGATCTTGCATGCGCTGTCGCCGCGACCGGGAGGTTCCCGGTGATGGCGGTGGCAAGAACCCTGGGCGTGTCGCGCTCCAACCTGCACGACCGGCTGAACGGAGGCACGAAGCCGCGTCGGCGCTACCACAAGGCGCAAGACGCGGCGCTGCTGCCGCTGATCGAGCGGCTGGTGGGGCAGCGCCCGACCTACGGCTATCGCCGGATCACGGCGGTGCTGAACCGTGTGCTGCGGACCCGTGGCCTTGATCCAGTCAACCACAAAAGGGTTTACCGGATCATGAAGATCAGCGATCTGCTGCTGGAACGCAGCGGCCAGCCGCCCCTCGAGCGCAGTCATGACGGCAAGGTGGTGATGATCCGCTCCAACCTGCGCTGGTGTTCCGACGGGCTGGAGTTCAGATGCTGGAACGGCGAGGTCGTTCGCCTGGCCTTCATCATCGACGCCTGCGACCGCGAGGTGATCGCCTGGACGGTGGTATCCGGCGCCGGGATCAGCGGGTCGGACGTGCGCGACATGATGCTCATGGCGGTGGAGCGGCGCTTCGGCACCTGCCGGGCGCCGGAGACGATCGAGGTGCTCTCCGACAACGGCAGCCCTTACACCGCCCGGGAAACGCGCATCTTCGCCCGCCAACTGGGGCTGAAACCGTGCTTCACACCGGTGAAAAGCCCGCAAGCCAACGGCATGGCCGAGGCCTTCTTCCACACGTTCAAGCGCGACTACGTCCAGGTCAACCCGCTGCCCGATGCGAGAGCCGTTCTCAAGTTGATCGGAGGCTGGATCGAGGACTATAACGAAAACCACCCGCACTCAGCCCTCAAATGGCGCTCGCCACGCGAGTTCCGAAGGGCCCAAACCGAAACCGCTTAGCTGTCCGGTGAAACGGGGGCAGGATCAGTCAGTTCAG
>JALSJL010000381.1 GCA_026989405.1 Marinosulfonomonas sp.
ATGGCCGACGGGTTCACCCGCGCCTCGGGCAAGATGGCGATTGCCATTGCCCAGAACGGCCCCGGCATCGCCAACCTGGTGACGCCGGTGAAAACCGCCTATTGGAACCACACGCCGATGCTTGTGATCACACCGCAGGCGGCGAACAGGACCATGGGCCAGGGCGGCTTTCAGGAAGTGGAACAGATGCGCATGTTCGCCGATTGCGTCGCCTACCAGGAGGAGGTGCGCGACCCGTCCCGCATGGCCGAGGTGCTGAACCGTGTGATCACAAAAGCCTTCCGCCTGTCGGCGCCCTGCCAGATCAACATTCCGCGCGATTACTGGACCCAGGTGATCGACATCGAGTTGCCGCAGATCGTCGAATTCGAGCGGCCCGAAGGCGGCTCCGACGCCATTGCCGAGGCCGCCCGGCTGCTTTCCGAGGCCAGGTTCCCGGTGATCCTGAACGGCGCCGGCGTGGTGATCGGCGGCGCGATCGAGGCCAGCCGCGAACTGGCCGAAAAGCTCTCCGCGCCGGTCTGCTGCGGCTACCAGCACAACGATGCTTTCCCCGGCAGCCATCCGCTGTTTGCCGGCCCGCTCGGCTATAACGGCAGCCGCGCGGCGATGGAACTGATCCAGCAGGCCGACGTGGTGCTCGCACTTGGCACCCGGCTGAACCCGTTTTCAACGCTGCCGGGCTATGGGCTGGACTACTGGCCGAAAGACGCGAAGATCATCCAGGTCGACATCAACCCGGATCGGATCGGCCTGACCAAGCCCGTCAGCGTCGGCATCGTCGGTGACGCAAAGGCGGTGGCCAAGCAGGCTCTGGCGCAGCTTTCCGAGGGCGCAGGTGACACGGGACGCCAGGAACGCCTTGATACCATTGCCAAAACCAAGTCGGCCTGGGCGCAGGCGCTGACCGGTATGGACCACGAACAGGACGACCCGGGCACCGACTGGAATGCCCGCGCCCGCGCCGACAAGCCCGACGCCATGTCGCCGCGCCAGGTCTGGCGCGCGATCCAGACCAGCCTGCCGAAAGAGGCGATCATCAGTTCCGACATCGGCAATGTCTGCGCCATCGGCAATGCCTACCCGACGTTTGAGGCCGGGCGCAAATACCTCGCGCCAGGCATGTTCGGCCCCTGCGGCTACTCCTTGCCCGCGATCATCGGCGCCAAGATCGGCCGGCCCGATACGCCGGTTGTGGGCTTTGCCGGCGACGGCGCCTTCGGCATTTCGATGAACGAGATGACGGCGGTCGGGCGCGACGACTGGCCCGCGATCACCATGGTGATTTTCCGCAACTACCAGTGGGGCGCCGAAAAGCGCAACACCACGCTGTGGTATGACGACAATTTCGTCGGCACCGAGCTGGACTATGACGTGACCTATGCCGGCATCGCGCAGGCCTGCGGCGTGAACGGCGTGCAAGTGCGCACGATGGACGAGCTGACCGAAGCGCTGGACCGGGCCGTGAAAGCGCAGATGGAGGCGGGCGAAACCACCTTTATCGAGGTGCTCTTGAACCAGGAAATGGGTGAACCGTTCCGGCGTGACGCGATGACCAAACCGGTCGCGGTCGCCGGCATCGACCCTGCCGACATGCGCCCGCAAAAGGGCGCCTGACCATGGGCGAAACCGGGCCGGTATTGGTGATCAATGCCGGCTCGTCCTCGATCAAATATGCGGTGTTTGATGGTGCGCTGGAGGAGATCCTGGCCGGCAGCGTCGAGATATGCCCAGAGGACAGCGCCCGGCCGCGGGGGTGTGCGAAGCGCCCGCCCGTGAGGGCGGCCGGGCGCTGTCCGGCGGTGCCGCCGGACGGGGCCTCTGGCCACGGGCAGGCGCTTGAAATCATCCTGGGGCGGCTCGGGCAATCCGGCATCCCGCTTGCCTCCCTTGCCGCCGCCGCCCACCGCGTGGTCCACGGCGGCGCGCGCCTGACCGCGCCCTGCCGCATCACCCCCGAAACGCTCGCCGAAATCCGCGCCTGCATCCCGCTCGCCCCGCTGCACAACCCCGCAAACCTCGCCGCCATTGAAACGCTCGCGGCGCTGGCCCCCGACCTGCCGCAGTTCGCCAATTTCGACACCGCCTTTCACGCCACCAACCCGCCCGTCGCCACCGCCTACGCCATCCCGCAAGACTGGCGCGACGCCGGCCTGCGCCGCTACGGCTTCCACGGCACCAGCTTCCAGGCGCTGGTCGAGAACTACCCCAAACCGCTGCCGGCCCGCCTGCTCGCCTTTCACCTCGGCAACGGCGCCAGCGCCTGCGCCATCGAAAACGGAAAATCCGTCGCCACCACCATGGGCTACTCGCCGCTCGACGGCCTGACCATGGGCACGCGCTCGGGCCAGCTGGACCCGGCCGCCACCCTGCGCATCGCTGCCGAGACCTCGCCCGAAGAGGCACTCGACATCCTCAACCGCCGCTCGGGCCTGCTCGGCCTGTCGGGCGAAAGCCCCGACATGCGCACCCTTCTGGCCAGCGATTCCCCCGACGCGCGCTTTGCCATCGACCATTTCTGCTACTGGGCCGCGCGCCATGCGGGCGCGCTGATCGCGGCCATGGGCGGCATCGACGCCATTGCATTCACCGGCGGCATCGGCGAAAACGCCCCGGAAATCCGCGACCGCATCGTGAAATTGCTGGCGTGGACTGGGGTTAGCCCGCAAGACATCGCCATCATCCCGGCCCGGGAAGAGCGCCAGATCGCCGCAGGTGCCATGGCGCTCATGCGTAAATAAGCCGCGCCGCGCAAAAAACTTCTCGAACACATGCAAAAATCAGAATAAAAGAACTCGACAAAGTTTCTGGGAGGAAGCCCCAAAATGAACAAACCGGTGCAGCCGATGCTGGACACCTCGCCCAGGGTGTCTGACGAAATCCGCCAGACCACCTGCTACATGTGCGCCTGCCGCTGCGGCATCAACGTGCACATGAAAAGCGGCAAGGTGGCCTATATCGAAGGCAACCGGAACCACCCGGTGAACCAGGGCGTGCTCTGTGCCAAGGGCTCGGCCGGGATCATGCAGATCAACGCGCCCTCGCGGCTGAAAAAGCCGCTGAAACGTGTCGGCCCGCGCGGCTCGGGCGCCTTCGAGGAAATCGAATGGGACGAGGCGCTGGAGATCGCCACCGGCCACCTGAAACGTCTGCGCGACGAAGCGCCTGAAAAGATGGCGTTTTTCACCGGCCGCGACCAGTCGCAAAGCTTCACCGGTTTCTGGGCCCAGGCCTATGGCACGCCGAACTATGCGGCGCATGGCGGGTTTTGCTCGGTCAACATGGCCGCGGGCGGCATCTACACCATCGGCGGCGCCTTCTGGGAGTTCGGCCAACCCGACTGGGACCGCGCGAAACTGTTCATGATCTTCGGCGTCGCCGAGGACCACGATTCAAACCCGATCAAGATGGGGCTGGGCAAGCTCAAGGCGCGCGGCGCCAAGGTGATCGGCGTCAACCCGATCCGCTCGGGCTATAACGCCATCGCCGATGAATGGGTGGGAATCACGCCGGGCACCGATGGCCTCTTCATCCTGTCCCTGGCGCATGAACTGCTGAAGGCCGGCAAGGTCGACCTTGATTATCTCGCGCGTTTCACCAACGCCCCGGTTCTGCTGAACGAAGACCCGGGCGGCCCCGAACACGGGCTTTTCCTGCGCGACAAGGACGGCAAGCCGCTGGTCATCGACCGCAAGACCGGCAAGCAGGTGGCGTTTGACAAGAAGGGGATCCAGCCCGACCTCGCCGGTCATTTCCGCAAGGCCGGCAAGACCTATCGCACCGTCTTTCAGCACATGGCAGAGCGCTACCTGTCGGACGACTACGCGCCGGAAAACGTCGCCGAGCGCTGCGGCGTCCCGGCCGAGCAGATCAGGCGCATCGCCGCCGAGCTGGCCCATGTCGCCTTTGAAGAGGCGTTCGAGCTGCCGATCGAATGGACCGATTTCCGCGGCGACAAGCACAAGACGATGACGGGCCGCCCTGTCGCCATGCATGCCATGCGCGGGATTTCGGCCCATGCCAACGGCTTTCAGACCGCGCGCGCGCTGCATGTGCTGCAGATCCTGCTGGGCACGGTGGAGGTGCCCGGCGGTTTCCGCTTCAAGCCGCCCTACCCCAAGCCGCCCGAGGCGCATCCGAAACCGCACGCCGGCCATGCGCCCGGCAAGCCGCTCGACGGGCCGCACCTGGGCTATCCGCTCGGCCCCGAGCACCTGCTGCTCGACGATGACGGCACGCCGAAACGCATCGACAAGGCGTTTTCCTGGGAAAACCCGATGTCGGCGCATGGCCTCATGCACATGGTGATTTCCAACGCGCACGCGGGCGACCCGTACAAGATCGACACGCTGTTCATGTTCATGGCCAACATGAGCTGGAACTCCTCGATGAATACCGAGGGCGTGATGAAGATGCTCACTGACAAGGATGAAAACGGCGACTACGTGATCCCGAACATCATCTATTCCGACGCCTATGCCTCGGAAATGGTGGCTTATGCCGACCTGGTGCTGCCCGACACCACCTACCTGGAGCGCCACGACTGCATTTCGCTGCTGGATCGGCCGATCTGCGAGGCCGACGCCATTGCGGATTCGATCCGCTGGCCGGTGATCGAACCGGATCGCGACGTGCGCGGCTTCCAGTCGGTGCTGATCGATCTCGGCGTGCGCCTCGGCCTGCCGGGGTTCGTCGATGAGGACGGCAAGGCGATTTACAAGGACTACGCCGACTACATGGTCAACCACCAGCGACGCCCCGGCGTCGGCCCGCTTGCGGGATGGCGCGGCAAGGACGGCAAGGGCGTCGGCCGCGGAGAGCCGAACCCGAAGCAGCTGGAGCGCTACATCGAGAACGGCGGCTTTTTCGTGCACCACATGCCGGAAGAAGCCGCCTATTACAAGCCGTGGAACAAAGCCTACCAGGACTGGGCGGTCGAGGTCGGGTTGTTCGATGCGCCTTCGCCCTATGTTTTCAACCTCTATTCCGAGCCGCTGCGCAAGTTCCAGCTGGCCGCCGAAGGTCACGGAGACCGCCAGCCGCCCGAGCATCTGCGCGAGCGGCTGCGCGAGACGATGGATCCGATGCCGATCTGGTACCCGAGCGCCGACGGGCTCTCATCGGCCCCTGGCGGCGCCTCTTCGAGCGACAACGATGAGCGCGCGCAAGCGAGCGAAGAGTTCCCGGTGCATGCGCTGACCCAACGCCCGATGGCGATGTATCACAGCTGGGGCACGCAAAACGCCTGGCTACGGCAGTTGCACGGGAAGAACCCGCTGTATCTGCCCACCAAATTGTGGGAACAGCACGGCTTCAAGGACGGCGACTTCGCCCGCGTCACCAGCCCGCACGGCTCCATTACCGTGCCGGTTGCCCATCACGCGGCTCTCAACAGCAACACGATCTGGACCTGGAACGCCATCGGCAAGCGCAAGGGCGCCTGGGCACTGGCCGAGGACGCCCCCGAGGCCACCAAGGGTTTCCTGCTGAACCATATCATCCACGAGCTGATGCCCCCCAGGGGCGACGGGCTGCGCTGGGCCAACTCGGACCCGGTCACCGGTCAGGCCGCCTGGTTCGACCTGAAGGTGAAAATCGAACGCGCCGATCCGCCGCCCGAAGAGTCGCAACCGCAGTTCCCGCCGATCAAGTCACCGGTCGGGCGTGGCCCGAAAAACCTGGCGTGGAAGGTCGGCAAATGATGCAGCAGAACCTCATATCGAATTCATATGCGAGTCATTTGGAATTCATATCGCCCATTTTCGCCCTTTCGGAGGCGCGCCCATGACCCAGCTTCCCACCAGCACCGAGCGCAGCCTCGGCCTTGTGATCGACCTCGATACCTGCGTCGGCTGCCACGCCTGCGTCATATCCTGCAAGGGGTGGAACACCGAAAACTACGGCGCGCCACTGTCTGACATCGACGCCTACGGCGCCAACCCGCATGGCACCTTCCTGAACCGGGTGCACGCATATGAAGTGCAGCCCGAAACCGGCCCGGCCCAGACCGTCCATTTCCCGAAGTCCTGCCTGCATTGCGAAGACGCGCCCTGCGTCACCGTCTGCCCGACGGGCGCCAGCTACAAGCGTGTCGAGGACGGGATCGTTCTGGTCAACGAGGACGACTGCATCGGCTGCGGGCTGTGCGCCTGGGCCTGCCCCTATGGCGCGCGCGAGCTGGACCAACTGGCTGGCGTCATGAAGAAGTGCACGCTCTGCGTGGATCGCATCTACAACGAAAACCTGCCCGAAGAAGACCGCGTGCCTTCCTGCGTGCGCACCTGCCCCGCCGGCGCGCGCCACTTTGGCGACCTGGCGGACCCTGACAGCGACGTGTCGAAACTGGTGGCCGAGCGCGGCGGCATGGACCTGATGCCCGAACTGGGCACCAAGCCGGTCAACAAATACCTGCCGCCGCGGCCCAGGGACCGCGACGACAATATCGACATCCTCGCCCCTTTCCTCGATCCGGTCATCGAAGAACCCACCGGGTTCCTGGGCTGGCTGGACAAGGCACTGGGCACCGTGTCCGGCGGAAAAACTGACAAGAAGGGGGCCAGCTGATGCATCCCGCACCGAGTGTTATTCTTTTCTCAACCCTGTCCGGGTTGGGGTTCGGGCTTCTGGCATGGCTCGGTTTCGGGCAGCCGGTAGTATTTGGCTGGACCGCGTTCTGGTTCTATGCGCTGGCCTATGCGCTGGCGGTTGGAGGGCTTCTGGCCTCGACGTTCCACCTCGGCAACCCGAAAAACGCGCTGAAAGCCTACACGCAATGGAAAACCAGCTGGCTCAGCCGCGAGGCCTGGCTTTCGGTTCTCGCCCTTGTTTTCATGGGAATTTTTGCGATCGGAGAGATCTTTCTTGGCACCCGTTGGAGCGTTCTTGGATGGATCGGCGGCCTGCTGTCCATCGCCACCGTGTTCACGACCTCGATGATCTACGCACAACTGAAGACCGTGCCGCGCTGGAACCACCCGACGACCTCGGTGTTGTTCCTGCTCTATTCGATCGCCGGCGGCGCCCTGCTGACCGGCCATGGCCTGATTGCGGCCATCCTGCTGCTGATCGCGGCGGCCATCCAGTTGCTGGCTTGGAGTGCTGGCGACAAACGCTTTGCCGAGCGCGGCTCGACCATTGAAACCGCAACAGGGCTTGGCTTCATGGGCAAGGTGCGCCAGTTCGAGCCACCCCACACGGGCACCAATTACCTGTTGGACGAAATGGTCTACGTGGTCGGTCGCAAACACGCGAAGACCTTGCGCCTGTTTGCCATCGTGCTCGCCTGCCTTGCGCCGGCGGCACTGCTTGCCTTGCCGTCAGCAGGGCTGGCCCTGATCGGGCTTGCCGCCGTGGTCCACCTGATCGGCCTGTTTGCCCAACGCTGGCTGTTTTTTGCCGAGGCCGAACATGTGGTCGGTCTGTATTACGACAAGCGCTGAACGGGCCGGGTCGAACTGGTCGGCGCGCCTGACGCGCCGACGCCTCCGGCGGGGATATTTTCACAAAGAAGAAGCCATGGAGTTGCCCGAACGACATGGTGCTGTCGCATTTCGCTTTGACAAGCCGGAAAGGCGCCTGTGAGAGTGGACCCAATCGACAGCACACCGGGTCCCGGGCTCGGGCTGTTCTGGCTAAAGGGGCTGACCCATGGCACAGGTTCCCGACCACGCACGCGTGGTCATCATCGGCGGTGGCGTGATCGGTTGTTCCGTGGCCTATCACCTTGCGAAACTCGGCTGGAAGGACATTGTCCTACTGGAGCGGAAACAGCTGACCAGCGGCACCACATGGCATGCCGCCGGGCTGATCGGCCAGTTGCGGGCGACGGCCACGATGACGCGACTGG
The DNA here is from genome assembly GCA_026989405.1 of Marinosulfonomonas sp. GTDB lineage: Bacteria > Pseudomonadota > Alphaproteobacteria > Rhodobacterales > Rhodobacteraceae > JAJRUE01. The sequence goes on from JALSJL010000381.1 coordinate 7,847, forward strand.
CGAAATACAGCGCCGACCTTTACGCCGGGCTGGAAACCGAGACCGGCGTTGCCACCGGCATGCGTCGTTGCGGTTCGATCACCGTGGCCCTTACGCCAGAGCGGGACGAAGAACTTGCGCGCCAGGCGTCGATGGCGCGGGCTTTTGGTGTGGAGGTCGACCGGATCAGCCCGTCCGATATCAGCGCGCGCTATGAGCATCTGAACACCGAGGGCGTGGTTTCGGGCGTGTTCATCCCGTCCGACGGACAGGGCGACCCGGCCAATATTGCCTTGGCAATGGCCAAGGGAGCGCGGCAGTTGGGGGCCTGCATTCTGGAGCGGGTGCGGGTCACGGGCATCGGCTGCAACAGGCGTCAGGTGACCGGCGTTGACTGGGAAAGCGGCGACGATAGCGGGACGCTGGCAGCCGATGCGGTTGTCAATTGCGCCGGCATGTGGGGCCATGAGGTCGGGCGCATGGCCGGGGTCAACGTGCCGCTTCAGGCCTGCGAGCACTTTTACGTCGTGACCGAACCGATAGCGGGGCTGAACCGGTTGCCCGTGCTGCGGGTGCCTGATGAGTGCGCCTATTACAAGGAGGACGCGGGCAAATTGCTGCTGGGAGCTTTTGAGCCGAATGCCAAGCCCTGGGGGATGGCGGGCATTCCGGAGGATTTCGAGTTTGACCAGTTGCCCGAGGATTTCAACCATTTCGAGCCAATCCTGGAAGCCGCCGTGAACCGCGTGCCGCTGTTGGCCAAAGCTGGCATTCACACCTTTTTTAACGGCCCCGAAAGCTTTACGCCCGACGATGCCTATCACCTCGGACGGGCCCCGGAGCTCGACAACTACTGGGTTGCCGCGGGCTTCAACTCGATCGGCATCCAGAGCGCAGGGGGCGCGGGCATGGCGCTGGCGCAATGGATGGACAGCGGCGAAAAACCGTTTGACCTGGGCGACGTGGACATCGCGCGGATGCAACCGTTTCAGGGCAACCGGCGCTATCTGGTCGAACGCTCCCGCGAAACGCTTGGCCTGCTGTATGCCGATCATTTCCCGTTCCGCCAGAAAACCACGGCCCGCGGCATTCGGCGCACGCCCTTTCACGAACACCTGAAGGCCCGCGGTGCGGTGTTCGGCGAAAGCGCCGGCTGGGAGCGGGCCAACTGGTTTGCCGAGGCGGACCAGGAACGCGCATACCGCTACAGCTGGAAACGCCAGAACTGGTTCGACAATGCCGCGCGCGAGCATATGGCAACGCGCCAGAATGTCGGGATGTATGACATGACCAGTTTCGGCAAGATTCGCGTCGAGGGGCCAGATGCCGAACGGTTCCTGAACCGCCTGTGCGGCAACGATGTCGCGGTGCCGGTTGGGCGCATCATTTACACCCAGTTTCTCAACAGCCGCGGCGGGATCGAGGCCGACGTGACGGTCACACGGCTTTCCGAAAGCGCTTATCTGGTGGTCACACCCTCGACCACCCGACTGGCGGATCAGACGTGGCTTGAGCGTCACCGCGGCGAAGATCGCGTTGTGATCGTGGATGTGACCAACAACGAAGCGGTGCTTGCGGTGATGGGGCCGAAGGCACGCGGTCTGATGCAGGCCGTGTCGCCCAATGACTTTGGCAACCAGTCCAACCCGTTTGGCACCGCGCAGCAGATCGAGATCGGCCTGGGGCTGGCCCGGGCGCACCGCATTTCCTACGTCGGCGAACTCGGCTGGGAGCTCTACATCCCCGCCGACATGTCCGCGCATGTGTTCGAAACGCTGATCGAGGCGGGCGAGGCATTTGACCTCAGGCTTTGCGGCATGCACATGATGGACAGTTGCCGGATCGAAAAGGCATTTCGCCATTTCGGCCATGATATTTCCTGCGAAGACCATGTGCTGGAAGCAGGATTGGGCTTTGCCGTGAAAACCTCGAAACCGGCGTTCATCGGGCGCGAGGCCGTGCTGCGAAAGCGTGACGAGGGTCTGGCGCGCCGGCTGCTGCAATTCCGGTTGGCCGACCCCGGGCCGATGCTCTACCACAACGAACCGATCCTGCGTGACGGCCAGGTGGTCGGGCACCTGACATCAGGCGCATACGGCCACTTCCTGGGGGCGGCCATCGGGCTGGGCTATGTCCCTTGCGCAGGAGAAACCGTCTCGTCGGTGCTTGCGTCGCGCTACCAGATCGAAGTGGCCGGGCAACATGTGGACTGCGAAGCATCGCTGCGCCCGCTCTACGACCCGCAGGGCGAACGGATGAAAGCCTGAAGCGGGACCGTTGGCACCGGGGCCACGCGCGTCAGCCGCGGTTGTAGATATCTTCGTAGCGGATGATGTCATCTTCGCCGAGATAGCTGCCTGTCTGCACTTCGATCAGATACATCGGCTCCTGGCCCCGGTTTTCCATCCGATGCACCGCGCCAAGCGGGATGTAGACCGATTCATTGGCTTTCAGGGTCCTGACGTCCTTGTCGACCGTCACAAGCGCTTCGCCGGCAACAACCACCCAATGCTCGGCCCGGTGTTTGTGCGACTGCAGGCTCAGAACACCGCCGGGCTTGACCATGATCCGCTTGACCTGGAAATTATCGCTGATGCACAGCGATTCATACCACCCCCAGGGGCGGTGGAAACGCATATGGTCGTCGGCCTGGGCCACGTTGTCGGCCCGCAGGGTTTCAACCACATCCTTGACCTGCTGCGACTTGTCCATGTCGGCAACCAGCACCGCATCCCGGGTGGCAACCGCGACGATGTTTTTCAGCCCCAGCCCGACCAGGCGCATCCCCTTGTCTTCGGAACGCAGGACGGTGTTTTCACAGTCCAGCGCCGTAACCGGCCCTTCACAAAGGGTTTCACCGGGCTCTTTCACCCTTGCATCGTGAAACGACGACCAGCTTCCCAGATCGGACCAGCCCGCATCCAGCGGAACGACAGATATGTCGTCGGCCTTTTCCATAACGGCATAGTCGATGGATTCTGCCCGGACCGCACCATAGGGCTCTTTCGCGAGGCGCAGAAACCCGAGATCCATTTCGCCCTGCGCCAGCGCGGCTTCGCATGGCGCGACCATCTCGGGCGCATGGGCGCGAAAGGCGGCAATGATATCGGCAACCCGGAACAGGAAAATGCCGGCATTCCAAAGGTATCTGCCGGTTGCCAGCATCTCGACCGCCCGTTCGGCATCCGGTTTTTCGACGAACCGCTTCAAGGGTTCGGCCCCGCCGTTGTCCGGCGACGCCGCAAGTTCGAGGTAGCCAAATCCGGTTTCCGGCCGGTCCGGGGTCACGCCAAACGTCACCAGTTTTCCAGAGCGCGCCGCCTTTTCGCCGGCGGCGACGGCCGCAAGAAACCTGTCGGGCTGGTTGATCAGATGGTCCGACGGGGCCACAAGCATCAGCGCGTCGCCATCCTCGGCAAGCGACAGCGCCGCAGTCAGAACGGCCGGGGCGGTGTTGCGCCCGACCGGCTCAAGAATGACCCGCGTGTCATTGATCCCGGCGGCGTCTGCCTGATCCCTGCAAATGAACCGAAAGTCTTCGGTTGTCATGATCAGCGGCGCGGCGAAGGAACCGCCAGACAGGCGCCGCAGCGTTTGCTGATAAAGGCTTTCCTCACCAACCAGGGGAGAGAACTGCTTGGGGAAAGCCTTGCGTGAACTCGGCCAAAGGCGGGTTCCGGACCCGCCGCACAAAACCACCGGATAAATCTGCGACATAACCTCACCAATTCAGATCACATGGGCCAGAACCCGGAACGGGTCTGTCAGGGCCTGCATAGCGCGTCCCCGGCCGCCGGCCAAGACTTGATCCGTTGCCCGGCACTCTGCCGAGGCGACAGCCAAAAACCGGGGATTTCCGACCTTTTGCGCACTATACAGAAACAAAAACCGGGCGCACCCGACAATGCCGCAAGCAAGAGCGGAATTCTCTGGCCAATTCGTCGGGCTGCCGGGGGCAACATTCTTCGCAAAACCCGTGGCCAAGCGAAAATCGGTTGCGTTGGCTGCGGCTTCGCGGCACCACGGGAATGTCGCCAACCGACCTCGACAAGGGAGTTTCGCCGTGACCTACAAGGACGTCTATTCAAAATGGCAGTCAGATCCGGAATCCTTCTGGATGGGAGAAGCCGAGAACATCGACTGGGTGCAAAAACCCAGCAAGGCTCTGTTCGATGAAAACGCCCCGATATATGACTGGTTTTCGGACGGGTTGGTGAACACCTGCTACAATGCAGTCGACCGGCATGTCGAAAACGGTCGGGGCGAGCAGGCCGCGATCATCTATGACAGCCCCGTCACCGGCGTCAAAGACAAGATTTCCTATGCCGCACTTCAAGACAGGGTCGCACGTCTCGCCGGTGCCCTGGCGGACAAGGGCGTTGGCAAGGGCGACCGCGTGGTCATCTACATGCCGATGGTGCCCGAAGCCCTGGTCGCCATGCTCGCGGTCACCCGGATCGGCGCGATTCATTC
>JALSJL010000382.1 GCA_026989405.1 Marinosulfonomonas sp.
CATCTTGTATGGTGCCGAGCCAAACGATACACCCGCGCCGGAACAATCCCGGAGCTGACCCGATGACCGATGACCGCCTGATCGTCGCGCTTGATGTGCCCAACGCGCTCGACGCCCTGAAGCTCGCTGAAACCATCGGCCCGGCGGTCAGCTTCTACAAGATCGGGCTGGGCATGCTCACCGGTGGCGGGCTGGCGCTGGCAGGCGAGCTGAAGGCCGAACATGGCAAGCGCATCTTTCTCGACATGAAGCTCTTTGACATCGGCGCCACGGTGGAAGCCGCCGTGCGTGGGCTGGCGCAGTTCGATCTCGACTTCCTCACCGTGCACGGCGACCCCCACGTGGTGCGCGCCGCGCGCGAAGGGGCCGGCGGCAAGGATCTGAAAATCCTCGCCGTCACCATCCTCACCTCGCTGGATCGCGCCGACCTCGACGACGCCATGATCAAGCCCGGCGAGATGACCGACCTCGTGATCGAACGCGCAGGCCGCGCGTTCGAGGCCGGCGCCCACGGCGTCATCGCCTCCCCGCACGAGGCCGCCGCCATCCGCGCCCTGCCCGAGGCCGAGGGCCGGCTGATCGTCACCCCCGGCGTGCGCCCGCTGGGGGCCGATGCCGGCGATCAGAAACGCATCGCCTCGCCGGCCCAGGCCATCGCCGATGGCGCCGATCACATCGTGGTCGGCCGCCCGGTCTGGCAATCCCCCGACCCGCGCGGCGCGGCCCAGGCGATCCAGGCGGAAATCGCCCGCGCCGGAAAAAACAACTCGCGCGTTGGTCAGAACTAGGGCGTAGACCTAGGCGATTCATTGCGACCACCGCCCGATGTATTCACCGTTTCTTGCCGTTTCATGCTATGATTGCCCGCATTCAGACCGGCAACAATGGCGCGGCAATGTCAGACCGTAAACACCCACCCGAAAAATCCGAACTGGTGCTGTCCTACCTCGCGGTGCGCCAGTGCCTTGGCCTGCTGGGCCTGTCGCTGCCGGTCAGCCTGTATCTTTATGCGCGTGTTTTCGGCGGAGCCATGCAGCCCTCGGTCAGCGAATTCTACTACACGGCAGTGGGCGACTGGCTGGTTGGCACGCTTTGCGCCATCGGCGTCTTTCTGTTCGCTTACAAGGGCTATGCCACGCGCCCGCCCCGCCTGTGGCTGGGCGACCGGGAAATCGGCCGCGCGGCCGGGCTTCTTGCGGTCATCGTTGCCCTGTTTCCGATTTCCGCCGACAAGGCGCTGGCGCTTTGCCAGCTTGGCAGCCAGACCAGGCGCTGCGCGCAGATTGCACCTGACGGACAAGTCGCGCTGAGCGTCAGCGGCTTTACCAACCACCCCGACGCGCTGCACCTGGGCGCAGCGCTGGGGTTTTTCCTGTGTCTTGCGTATTTCTGTTTTGTGCTGTTTCCGATGGGGGGCAAACGCAGCGGCGGGCGCCCGGCACTGAGCGGGGAACATGCCACATATTACATCTGCGGCACGCTCATCCTGATCGGGCTTGCAATGATCCTGCTGTATTTCCTTGTCGACGCCGAGCTGCACGACCGGATGAAAGCCGGGAACTGGCTGTTCTGGTGGGAAACGCTGGCGATCATGGCGTTTTCGGCTTCATGGTTGGCCAAAGGCCGGTTTCTGCAACAGCCCTTTGGCCTGCGCCGGGGCTAGGGTTAAAACCTAATCAACCTTTTGATTTTTCGATATCTGTCTGGTTCACTGCGGGAAAACGAGCCGGAGGTGAATGATGACGGAAGGGTTTTGGCTCTCGG
>JALSJL010000383.1 GCA_026989405.1 Marinosulfonomonas sp.
CATTCGGGGGCTGTCTGCCCCCTCTGAGCGCCTGTGGCGCTCATTCACCCCCGAGAGTGTTTTCGGACAGAAGAAGACTCCGGGGGCGATCGGCCGGCAAATCCGGGTGAAATTTCAAAAAACGGCGGTCTTTGTGACAATCTCACCGACAGGGGCGATACGGGTTCCTATATATGCTCCAGATCGACTGAGAGCGGACGCGCGAACGTCTTGCGGATACCTGTGTTTCGGCCCCGACTGCCAGATTGAATGGCGGACCGGTCGAAATGCAGGATCCTCCTCTCATTCAACAGGAAAAGGAACATCAAGATGCGCGATAGTGTAATCGAAAATCAGGTAAAACCCGAGGTCACGGCCTTCTTTGACGAAGATACCAACACGATCAGCTATGTGGTCAAGGACCCCAAGTCCAACGCCGCGGCGATCATCGACTCGGTGATGGATATCGACTATGCCGCCGGACGGATCAGCTATGACCATGCGGACCGGATGATCGACTACATCCGTGACAACGATCTCGACCTGCAGTGGATCATCGAAACCCACGCCCACGCCGACCACCTTTCGGCCGCGCCCTATATCCAGAGCAAACTGGGCGGCAAGATCGGCATCGGCGAGAACATCAAGGTGGTGCAGGAGGTCTTTGGCAAGATCTTCAACGAAGGCACCGAGTGGAAGCGCGACGGAAGCGAATTCGACGCGCTGTTCAAGGATGGCGACACCTACAAGATCGGCTCGATGGACGTGACCACGCTGCACACCCCGGGCCACACGCCGGCCTGCATGACCCATGTGGTGGGCGATGCGGCCTTTGTCGGTGACACGCTGTTCATGCCCGATGGCGGCTCGGCACGCGCCGATTTTCCCGGTGGTGACGCAGGCCAGCTCTATGACAGCATCCAGCGCATCCTGGCGCTGCCCGACGAAACGCGCCTGTTCATGTGCCACGACTATGGCCCGAACGGCCGCGACATCCAGTGGGAAACCACGGTGGCCGAGGAAAAGGAACACAACATCCACGTCGGCGGCGGCAAGACCCGAGAGGAGTTCATCAGGTTCCGCACCGAGCGCGACGCTCAGCTTGACATGCCGCGCCTGATCATTCCGTCGATCCAGGTGAACATGAAGGCCGGCAACCTGCCCGAGCCCGACGACAGCGGCACCCGGATGCTGAAAGTTCCGCTGAACAAGCTGTAAGAAATCCAACCCGAAAACCGGAAGGCAAGACGAGACCATGGACATCAAGAAGATCAGTGACGAGTTTCACGTCACCTCCCAGCTTCACCCCGAGCAGATGCGCGAGATTGCCGCGCGGGGCTACAAGTCGGTTCTGTGCAACCGGCCCGACAACGAGGGCGCGGGTCAGCCCGATTTCGCCGTGATCCGGCAAGCGGCCGAGCAGGCCGGGCTGAAGGCCGAATATGTGCCGATCGTGCATGGCGCGGCCGGGCTGAAGGAATTCCAGGGCATGGAAGCCGCCTTGAAAAACCTGCCCAAGCCGATCCTTGCCTATTGCCGCAGCGGGGCACGTTCCGAAGCCATGTATGGCGCCGTGACGGAAACTGCTGCATGATCTGAGCATTGAACGCCCCGGACGGCTGTTCGTCCGGGGCGATACAGAGAGACTTTTGTCATGGCCAATTCCAGCAGATCAGGTCGCCATTTTTCATTTCGCCGGTATTTCCCGGTGCTCGAATGGGGCCGCACTTACAACAAGGACATCCTGACCAGCGATCTTGTGGCGGCGATGATCGTCACGGTCA
>JALSJL010000384.1 GCA_026989405.1 Marinosulfonomonas sp.
CGCCGGTGTAGCTGCCGCTCAGCGTGAAGGTCACGGCATCGCCCACCAGCAGCGTGCCCGAGGGGCTGCGGCTCTTGCTGATTGCCAGGTCGGTGCCGCCGGTGACGGTTATGTTCCCGGTGTCGGTATTGTTGCTGCTGACCGGATCGGCCGGGCTGGCGTTCTGCACGGCGCCGGCACCGGTGATGGTCGAGCCGCCGGCCGCCGAGATCTGCCCGTTGAACACGAACTGCGTCGAGGCACCGTTGGCCAGCGCCCCGGCCGGACAGGTAAAGACCGTCCCGGACAGCGAACAGCCCGCCGGTGGCGTCACGTTGGTGATCCCGGCAGGGATGGTAAATGTCAGGTCAAAGCCCGTGGCATCGTTTGGCCCGTTGTTGGTGGCCGTGAAGGTGAAATCGACAAAACTGCCCGAGGCGGCCGTGGGCGGCACGCTCAGCGCCACGCCGATGTCGGAACCCGCGGTGATCGTCGTCTGCTCGGTCAGCGTGTTGTTGCCGGGCAGGATGTCGGTCACGCCGCCGGCACTGTTGGGCACGGTTGCCGTCAGCGCGATGACCCCGGCCGCCGAGGATTGCACGCTTGCCACCATCTGCGCGTTTGCCAGAGACGCCAGGGCCGGCACGTTACAGGTGACCGTCGCCGGGCCGGCAACCGGTGCCGCCGGCGCACAGCCGGAAATCGCGCCCGAAGTGGCGACCAGTTGCGTCCCGGCCTGAATGTCCAGGTCGACGGTCGTCGCGGGCGCGGCATCGAAACCGTTGTTGTCAACCCGCACGGTATATTCGACGATCCCGCCGGCCGGCGACGGGTCAAACCCGGCATCGTCGATATTGACCAGCCAGTCGACGCTTTGCGCCTGGGCCTGCGCGGCGAGCGCCATGAAAACCAGAATTGGCAGCAGAAGTTTCTTCAGGAGTTTCAACTTCAGGGTATTCGCAATAAACGGCCCGAATTCGCCAGCGACACTCTTTAAAATGGACAACGTACTGCTCCCGATCGAAACTACAAGAAGTTGCGTGCGCCGCGTAGATGCCAGAGCGGTTTCCGGAGGGGAAGCCAATACTCGCCCACACGCAACAATCGGTCGCAAAACACCTTCAGATTGTGTCATATCCGCAATATGGCTCGGCAACAGGGCAACATGTTTCGCCGATGGTTCAGTCATTCATGGGCCGGAGGAGCCGTGTTGCAGGGATCAGAGTCCGGCTACAGCGCCCCTCACCGGAACTTTTCAGGCCGGTGCCGTCCACGACAAGATGGACCCTGCCTGTTCTTGTCGCCCCCGGGTTTGCCGGAAGGCGCAAGGCCGTGTCGATGACATCAGCAACAGTCGGATGGGCAAATGCCGACGGTCTAGCGCGCTGCTTCGCTCACCGATTCCAGCGCGTATCCAAACCCGCGGATGGTGCGCACGACATTTCGTGCCCCCGCCCTGGCCAATGCGCGTCTAAGCCTGCCGATATGCACATCAACCGTTCGGGTGTCCAGTTCTGCGGTAATGCCCCAGGCCTGATCGAGCAATTGACTGCGGGAAAATACCCGTTCGGGATTTTGCATCAAAACCACCAACAACCGGAATTCTGTCGGCCCCAGGTGAATGGTTTTCTCGTCAAACCTCGCCTTGTGCGTTTCAATGTCGACTTCGATGCCGCCGACCACAAGCTTTCCGTCCGTGGATCGTGTCGTCGGCCGGCGCAGCGCGCTGCGAACGCGCGCAATGAGTTCCTTGATGGAATAGGGTTTGGTCACATAATCGTCCGCCCCAATATCCAGACCTCTGATCTTGTCGCGTTCTTCTGATCGTGCAGTCAGCAGGATTATCGGAATTTCGCGGGTCTTCCTTGCTTTTCGCAACCGGCGGCAGGCTTCGATGCCAGACAGATTGGGCAGCATCCAGTCCAGCAATATCAGGTCGGGCGGGTCTTCCAATGCGGCCTGGACACCTTTTTCACCATCGGTTTCGACGCTGACCTCATACCCGGCCTGCTCCATGTTGAAACGCAAGATTTCAACCTGTGCCGGCTCATCTTCTACGATCAGAATGCGTGGTGACAACAGGCTCACTTCGGTTGTTCCCTGATCATTCCCGTGCCTTGAGATCATCACCTTCGACAATCTGATTCACATAGCGCGAGATGTTTACAATATGGTCGCCAACCCTTTCAAGGTTTCGCGAAATCAGCACCAGGTGCACATAGCCGGCGACCAGTTCTTCGTCTCCCGACACATTGGCAAGTGCGGAAATTACCAGTTTCAGCACCGCCTGATGCAAGGCATCAATCTCGCGATCCTGCATCCTGACTTCCGCCGCTTGCCCGATATTGGAATGGTCATAGGCGATCAGCACTTCGGACAACATGACCTGAACAATCGAACTCATCTTGACGATGGTATCGAACAGTTTCTGGTCGGGTCGGTTCCTGGAAAAGACAAAGGCGCGCCGGGCCGCGGATTTGGCATGATCACCAATGCGCTCCAGCTCTCCGGCGATATTGATCGGGGCCAGGGTGCGGCGCAGATCAGACGCAACCGGCTGACGCCGGGCAATCAGTATTTCTGCGCGCTCATACACTTCCCGGTGCAATCCGTTCACCCGCAGATCCAGCGCAACGATCCGGGCAACTTCGTCTGCATCATGGTTGATCCACATGGCGGTTGCATCCCGCACCTGGGCGCCTACAAGTTCCCCCATTTCAAGGGTTTTGCTTTTGATTTTTTCCAGGTTCTTGTCAAACCGCCTGACGATATGTTCGTTTTCCATTGCCTGCCCCTATCCGATCCGGCCGGTGATGTAGTTTTGGGTCCGTTCGTCTGCTGGATTGGTGAAAATGGTTTTCGTGTCACCGAACTCCACCAGATTACCCAGATGAAAAAATGCCGTGCGCTGTGAAATCCGCGCCGCCTGCTGCATGGAATGGGTCACGATGATGATGGTGTATTTCTTGCGCAGATTGTCGATCAGCTCTTCCACAACGGCCGTTGCAATCGGGTCAAGGGCCGATGCCGGTTCATCCATCAGGATCACTTTGGGTTCCACGGCGATGGCGCGCGCGATGCACAGGCGTTGCTGTTGTCCGCCCGACAGCGAATTGCCCGACTGATCCAGCCGGTCCGCCACTTCGTCCCAAAGGCCGGCGCTTTTCAGGCTCCATTCCACCCGGTCCTCCAATTCGGACCTGGACGTGGCAAGTTTGTGTATCCGCAGCCCATAGGCGACGTTTTCGAAGATCGATTTGGGAAACGGGTTGGGCTTTTGAAAGACCATGCCCACCTGCACCCGCAGCGCGACCACATCCACTTCGGGGGCGTATATGTCCTGACCGCCGATCCTGAGCTCCCCGTCCATTCGGCAAATCGGGATCAGATCATTCATCCGGTTTATCGCCCTTAAAAAGGTGGATTTTCCGCAGCCCGACGGGCCAATGAACGCCGTGACCTTGTTGGGCAGGATGTCCATATCGACATCGAAGATCGCCTGCTTGTCCCCGTAAAATATGCTGACATCACGGGCTGTGATAATCGGGTCGTCCATATTCAGAACCTTGTTTCAAGTTTGCGGCGCAGCAGGATGGCAACCAGGTTCATCGAGACCAGAAAGATCAGCAGAACGATGATTGCCGCTGCGGTCTTTTCGGTGAACGCGCGTTCGGGGCTGTCTGCCCACAGGAATATCTGCACTGGCAAGGCCGTTGCCGGTTCCAGAATTGACGTGGGGATATCGACGATGAACGCCACCATTCCGATCATCAGCAATGGGGCGGTTTCGCCCAGGGCCTGGGCCATTCCAACGATTGCTCCGGTCAACATGCCAGGCATGGCCACGGGCACTGAATGATGGAACACCGCCTGAACCGGGCTGGCACCCAATGCCAGTGCCGCCTCCTTGAACGACGGAGGAACGGATTTCAGAGCGGCGCGCGCGGCAATGATGATGGTGGGCAGCGTCATCAGCGCCAGAACCATCCCCCCCACCAGTGGCGAAGATCGCGGCAGGCCCATGACCCCCAGAAATATCGCGAGCCCCAACAGGCCAAACACGATCGAAGGCACTGCCGCCAGGTTGTTGATGTTCACCTCAATCAGATCAGACAGACGGTTGGCGGGCGCAAATTCTTCCAGGTAGATTGCCGCACCGATGCCAAGCGGGAAGGAAATTGCCAGACACACGGCCAATGACAGGGCCGAGCCGACCAGGGCGCTCAGAATACCGGCAATTTCCGGTTCACGGCTGTCGCCCCCGGTCAGGAATTTCCAGTTGAGCACCCGGCGCAGTCGATCCGCATCTTGCAGAGCATCAATCCATTCGATCTCGGCGTCCGAAATTCGGCGTCTCTTCTGCGGCTGGTCCGTATCGATCTTGCCGCGCAGATACAGATCCAGATCATCGGATGCGCTGACCCAGATCTGCCGCTTTCCGCCCAGCAGGCCGGGATCTTCGGCAACAATTCGGGCAACTTCAAATACCGCCTCCGGGCTGACCAGATTATACAGCCGTTTCTTTTCGGCCCGTTTGGTGACGTTAGGGAACATGTCACGCAGGCTGGCCTTTACAAGCCCGCCATAACTGGCGCTTTGCGGATCAGCGGGGTCAATCCTGTCGGGCCCCAGATCAACAGCCAACGCAATTTCGGTGCGTTTGATTGTGCCGCTGGCAGTGATCATGATGTCACCAACCATCACCAGCAGAAACGACAGGGAAATTCCGATGGCAAATCTGCCAACCCACTGGAAACGGCGTTCGGCCCGGTTTCGGGCTGTCAGGCCAAAGCCTGCCTTGCGGCCAAGATCAATCATAGCGTTCCTGATATTTTCGCACGATGCCAAGGGCGACGACGTTGATGAACAGGGTGATGACAAACAGGAACAACCCAAGGGCAAAGGCTGACAGGGTCTTGGCGCTGTCAAATTCCTGATCCCCGGTCAGCAATGCCACGATCTGCACGGTGATTGTGGTGACCGCGTCCAGCGGGTTCAGCGACAGTTTCGCGGCCATTCCGGCGGCCATGAGGACAATCATGGTTTCGCCAATGGCGCGGGAGGTGGCCAACAGGAGCGATCCGGCAATTCCCGGCAATGCCGCTGGCAGAACAACGCGCCGGATGGTTTCCGACTGGGTCGCCCCCAGCCCGTATGATGCATCGCGCAGGGATTGGGGAACGGTGTTGATCACATCATCCGACAGCGACGAAATCAGCGGCACAATCATGATGCCCATGGCAACGCCTGCCGCCAATGCGCTTTCAGATGCGATTTCCAGGCCGAATTGACCGCCGGTCATGCGGATGAAGGGTGCAAGGGTCAGGGCGGCGAAAAACCCGTATACAACCGTCGGAATACCGGCCAGGATTTCCAAGCCCGGTTTGATCCAGTCGCGCGCCCGTTTGCTGGAATATTCCGACAGGTAGACCGCCGACATCAGCCCCAGCGGCGTGGCCACCACCATGGCGATTGCCGAGATCAACAAGGTTCCATTGATCAGCGGAACAACCCCGAATGAGCCACCGGAACCCACCTGATCGGCGCGGATGGCGGTTTGCGGGCTCCAGTTCAAACCAAACAGAAAATCGCCGGGCGGGACCTTCTGAAAGAACTTCACCGTTTCAAAGACCAGCGACAGCACAATGCCGAGCGTGACAAATATTGCCACGCCCGCACAAGCCCCGAGAATGCCGACCACAATGCGGTCCGGCCACTTGGGCCGAACCGCGGTCGTCAGGTTTATTGGCCGGGTTGCCATCCGTCTTACATGTTCATCGGCGTGAGCGCGCGGACGCTCTGACCGATCTCGGAGCGTTCGTCTTCAGGCAAGGGGATCAGACCCTTGTCGGCAAGATAGCCATCATCACCCCAGGTGTCTTCGGCGGTGAATTCCTGCAGGAATTCCTCCAACCCCGGCACTTGTCCGACATGGGCAGACTTGACATAGAAATACAGCGACCGGGCAATCGGATAATTGCCACTGGCAATTTCTTCGAATTCCGGCGCAACACCGTTCACCAGCGAGCCTTGAACAACGTCGGAGTTTTGTTCAAGGAAGCTGTATCCGAAAATGCCCAGGGCATCCGCATTGGCGGCCAGTTTCTGGACAATCAGATTGTCGTTTTCGCCAGCTTCGATATAGCCGCCATCTTCGCGAACCGTGTGGCACAGGGTCTTGTAGGCCGATTTGTCACTGCTTTTCAGCGCCTTCACCCAATCAAATGTCTTGCAGCCGCCTTCCATTGCCAGTTCGGCAAAAGCATCGCGGGTGCCGGATGTCGGCGGCGGGCCCAGCACTTCGATCTTGATCGCCGGCAGGGACGCATTCACCTGATCCCAGGTCATATAGGGGTTTGGCTGGGTGGTGCCGTCGGCATTTGGAATATCCTTGGCCAAAGCCAGGAAAATGTCGCGCAGGGTCAATTCCATTTGCTCGGCTTCAACCGAATTGGCCAGGACGATACCGTCAAACCCGATCTTGGCTTCCACAATTTCATCAACGCCGTTTTCGGCACATAGCGCAACCTCGGACGCCTTGATGCGCCGCGATGCATTGGTGATGTCCGGCGTGTCCAGCCCGACTCCGGCGCAGAACAGTTTCAAACCGCCACCGGACCCGGTGCTTTCAACAACCGGCGTTGGAAAGTCGGTCGATTTGCCAAACCGTTCAGCAACGGCTGTGGAAAACGGAAATACTGTGGACGAACCCACAATGTTGATCTGCTCCCGTGCCAAGGCAGGGGCTGCGACAGTCAGCGCCAGTGTGCTGGCGCATATCATCATTCGTAAAGGCATCTCGATCGTCTCCTGGATTGGAACTTGCCTCGGGTGAGGCAATGCCCTTCTGGGTCAGGAACGATTCAGATTTATGACAGCTACGTAACAGTTTGATGACAGCGAGTTATTTTTTGATGGGCAGAAAAACTGTAAAGCACGATCCTTTGCCCAGTTCACTTTCAATCACCAATCTGCCCCGGTGTCGCACCAGAATATGCTTCACAATCGCGAGGCCCAGCCCGGTGCCACCCAAATGGCGCGACCGGCTTTTGTCCACTCGGTAGAAGCGTTCGGTAAGCTTGGGAATATCTTCCGCCGCAATGCCTTCACCGTCATCGCTGACAGAGATGAACACAGCCGGTTTCCCCAACGGATTTGACGGGCTCGCAACACCGGCCTGCACGGAAACATGACCGTTATCCTGGCTGTAGAAAATTGCGTTCTCCAAAAGGTTTATGAAAAGTCGCGTAATGTCATCAGGTCGTCCAGCAACAACGGGCAGATCTTCTGCAATATTTGCAGTCAGTTTTTTCCCATGTTTGCGGACGAGCGGCGTCACCGTTTCAATGGCCTGAAAGATTGCGCCATTTGGGGCCACAATCCCCTTTGGTGCCTTGCGTTCCCTGGCTTCGGCCTGTGAGAGGGACAGCAAATCACTGACCAGGCTGGTCATTCGTTGCACTTCCCGAGCCATCATGTCCAGAAATCTTGTCCGCATTTCAGCGTCTTCGATCGCAGGCCCCTGCAAGGTTTCGACAATTCCGGATATCGCCGTGAGAGGGGAGCGCATTTCATGGCTGACATTGGCGACGAACCCTTGTCGCATTGTCTTCAGTGCCTTCTGCAAGTTGCGGTCTTCAAAGGTCGCCAGGACAACGGTCTGGTCATCACCTATTCTGGTCGGGACCGCGTTTACCAAGTAGTTTTTGTGGTCACCGATTTTTACCTTGGCCTTCTTTTTCTTGCCCGTATCAGCAGCATCGCGCAGCAGATTTTTCAGCCCCTTTGTCGTCGCCAGGAACCCGCGAAACCGATCGGATGTCGCGGTTTCAGGCAATGCTTTCCGCAAAAGAGTATTGGCTGCCAGCAAACCACAGTCCTTGTCGACCGCCAGGACCGGCACCGCGATTGCATCAAGAATCGAACTCAGATTATCCATGGAAAAGCCGCACCCAGCCGGCATCGTCAAACTGACGGCCGTTCCACCTGACCATAAATGCCCAACACGACAAGTTGCAACAATTTGGTATTTCCGTGATTTCGACGTTCTGCTTTCCAGGCGGGGTTTGAGCTGCTCCCCAATGTCTGGACAGGTTTTCGCGTAGCTTGAGCTGCTCTTCGCTCCTGCTGATCGGGTCGGGTTTCGTCCATTCTCAGCTTCTTTCGGCAAGCCTGACCGGAACCGTCGTTAAAGGTAAATGTGCAAAAAATTCTGTGTGTTATCATGTCGGTAGTTGACGTGACAGCACCCTTTTGGATGCAAGGCCGGGACTATCAAATGTGGAGCATTCTGCAATCATGTGGCAGAAGTTCGCGACAGAACCGCGAGTTCCGCGCAATTCAAAGGCTCAGGGTTCCTATACTGGCACCGCCACAGACATACAGCGTTTGTCCGGTGACAAAGCCGTTTTCGGGGTCACAAAAATACAGGAAAGCGTTGGAAACATCGCGCACTGTCCCGAGCCGCCCGACCGGCAGGGCTGCGGCCAGTTTTTCCTCTCGTTCCGAACCCTTGGGGATTATCCCCCAGAAATTGTCCGTTTGAACAGGACCGGGGGCCACCACATTGACCGTGATGCCATGTGGCGCCAGTTCCAGTGCCCAGGTGCGCGCCATGCCGATCATCCCGGCCTTTGATGCGGAATAGGCCGTTCGTGTCGGCACACCAAGAGCAGCGCGTGACCCGTTAAACAGCACGCGGCCGAACTGGCGCGCCTTCATGGCGGGCAGAAACGCCTGCAAGAGCGTCAGGGCAGATCCCAAATGCAGCTGTGCAAGGCCGGTGATGTCACCGGGCTTTGCGTCTTCCAGAAGATTGGGCCAGATCAGCCCGGCATTCTGCACGAAATGCGAAACCTCGTGGTTTGCAGCGATTTCCCTTGCAGCGACTGACACGGCATCTTCGTCCAACAGGTCGGCAGAAATCTGGATCAATTCGGATGGCGCATCATCCGCGACCCCACGAGCAATTGAAATGACCGTGTATCCCTTGTCCAAGAGCCGCTCGGCCAGATCGCGGCCGATGCCCTGGCTGCCCCCCGTGATCACGGCGGTGTAATCAGTCATGGCTTTTCTCCACCAGCGCCAGCACGCGCAGCGGGCTGCCGGTTCCACCCTTGATTTTCAGCGGTGACGCCAGCAGGAAAGCGCCTGTTGGCGGCAACAGGTCGAGGTTCTTGAGACACTGGAGCCCGTATTTTCCGGCCCCGTGCAGGGTGAAATGCGCGGGATATGGCGGCGTGTAATGCATGCCCTGCCCAGCATCCGTGCCCACGGTTTCGGTCCCAAAACCACGGATGTTGCGTTTTTCCACCAGATACCGGATGCCGTCCGGAGTTGGCCCCGGTGAATGCGGGCCATCATCGCGCATGTTGAGATATGCGGCACCGCGACGTTTGGACCAGTCGGTGCGCATCAGAACCCATGCGTCTTCCGGCACTGGCCCGTGTTCTTCTTCCCATGCCTGAATGACCTCTGGCGTCAGTTCAAAGTCGTCGTTCGTTGCGGCGCCCGCCGAACAATCGATGACAACCACTGGCCCGGTGAACATTTCGGCCGGAATTTCATCAACCGCCCCGTTTGGCACATCCCGCCCGGATATCCAGTGTGAAGGGGCATCGAAATGGGTGCCGGTATGTTCTGACATCGAGATATTGTGCCATTTCCAGGCCGGGCCGCGGTGATCATAGGCGCTGACTTCTTCCATCCGGAACCGGGCGCATTGGCCAAATTCCGGGGGCAGGATGATTACCGGAAAATCCGGGTCAAGCGTGTGGGTCAGGTCAATCACTTCAATCGACCCATCGGCGATCTGGGTTGCCAGTTTGCCAAGGGTGCTCATGCGCCGCCCTCCCCGCCGGTCATTTCCCGTTCAAGGATCTTGGGGCCGGCTCGAAACCGTTCCACCAGATCCTTGGCGACATCGCCGCAATAGACATCTTCCAATCCGTCGCGCAGGCCTTGAACGACTGAATTTGCAACGGCGCGCGGCAACACCTTGGGCGGCGGCAACGGTTGATGCCAGTCGTCTTCCGTCGGCCCGACAAACACGTTCATCAGGCGCAAGCCGCTATTGCGAAACTCGGCGCGCAGGGATTGGCTGAGCGACAGGGCCGCCGCATTCGAGGCTGAAAAACTGCCGTAGTCCGGCGAATTGACCAAAGCATAGGCCGACAGGATATTTACCCATGCAACCGACGCATTCACGCCGTCCGCTGTTCGCGAACACATGCCGGGGCCAAAGGCCTGTGCCAGACGCATGAGACCCAGATAGTTCACCTCGATTTCATCGTGTGCAAAGCCGGTATCGCCGCGCGACAGCACGCCGCCGGGGCGGATGAATTGGACATTGTTGATCAGAATGTCGGTCTTGCCGCCGATTTCACCCGCGAGTTCGCGGGTGCTCTTTGTGTCGGTGACATCCAGCGGCAGAATTTCCACATTCGCCAGCTTTTCCAGTTCGACACGGTTCGGGTTGGGTCGCCAGCTTTCGGATTCACCGATGAATATCATGGACGCCCCGGCCTCTGTCAGGGCAGCGGCCAGGGCCGGGGCATTGGCATTGCGCCCGTCGGTGATCAGAATGCGACGGTGCTTGGGGTCACAGGTCATGGCACGCAATTGGGGGTCATCCTCCATATTGGGGGTATTGGTTTCCGGCACGGCCAGCAGCACACCTTGCCCCGAGCGATCCAACCGGTTCCAGATCGTTACCCGCGAGCAGGGCTCCACATCGCCGTGAACGTGACAAATGATTGTCGGGCCCGCGTCCAGCTTGACCGACCCGGTGCGCCAGGGCGCGCGTTCGCGGAAAAACTGGTTGGTAGATGTGCGCACCGTGGTTTCGGCCAGGAGCTCGCCGTGGGGCGATATGTCCTGCCAGTTCAAATCTACCGACAGGCAGCGCGAACAGGCGTCACGCGCCGGATACTGGATGGTCTTGCATTCCTCGCAGACCTGCAACATGAACCGCCCTTCGGCGGCAGCGGCGCTGATGCCGAGCGACGCACGGCTGCGCCGGGCCGGCGGCAGGGTCGGGCTGACCGTGCGTTTTTGCGGGTTCTTTTTCGGCGGGGGCGCAAGTGGTTGGGTCATGATCCCGATCCTTTCAGGATTGCCGCAGCAGAACAAACGCCCCGGTCATAGTTGATCATGCCAAACCCTGAAACCATCGCGGTCCTGGCGTTGGCCACCTGGGTGCAACCAGCTTGCCCGGTCACTTGCCGGATTGCCTCGACCAGGCCAATGAACCCGCCTGCGGCCCCGGCCTGTCCGCCGGACAACTGGCCACCCGAAGTATTATGCGGAAAATCGCCGCCAATCGTCAGATCGTGATCGCGCACGAACTGCGCTGCACCACCTTTTTCGCAGAACCCAAGATCCTCGATCTGCATCATCGAGATCACCGGATAGTCGTCATAGGTTTGCAGAAGCTCGATGTCTTCCGGCCCACATTCGGCCTGTTGATAGAGCTCGTCAATATCCACGGTCCATCCGCCACGCAGCTGTATCGGATCTTCGGCATGGGCATTGTGCCGCTCGATCGTGCCGCCGATCGTGGCATGGGGCAGCCCGCGCTTTTCCGCTTCATCCACGGTCATTACCAGAAACGCTTCGGAACCGGCACAGGGCATGACACAGTCAAACAATGCAATCGGATCGGAAATCGGGCGGGCGTTCAGGTATTGATCCATGGTCAGCGGCTTTTTCATGATCGCGTGGGGGCTTTTCAGAGCATTGCTCCGTTGAGCCACGCAAATCCTGCCGAAGTCCTCGCGCGTTGCGCCGTATTCGTGCATGTAACGATCGGTCAACAGCGCGAAATTCGCATTCGGCCCGCCGTAACCGTAAGGATATGACGCATCCATGGCAAAACGCGAAAAGCTGGAAAGCATCTGGCGAAAACTGTCGATATGGTTGGTGTCACCCGCCACACAGGCCACGATATCGGCGTCCCCGGCCTGAACGGCGCGCGCCGCACGACGCAGGGCAACCACACCGGATGCGCCCCCCATGGGAATACTGTCCAGCCAACGCGGCGACAGGCCAAGATGCTGGGTCAAGCCGACGGCGGTATCCGGGAAAAGCGTGAAACTCGCGACCGCAAAACCGTCCAGCTGGGCCGGTTTCAGCCCGGCGGCGTCCAATGATGCCCGCAAGGCGCGGGCGATCCACCAATGGGCAGTTTCGATCGAATACCTTTGATAGGGAACAGTCAC
>JALSJL010000385.1 GCA_026989405.1 Marinosulfonomonas sp.
GCCACGAAGCGCTGGCCATCAACGAGGTTTCCCTGCTGCGGGCCGGGCCCCAGGCCGCCAAACTGAGGATTCGGGTCGATGGCAAGGTGCGGCTGGAAGAACTGGTGTGCGATGGGGCGTTGGTGGCGACGCCGGCCGGGTCCACGGCTTACAATTATTCCGCCCACGGGCCGATCTTGCCGATCGATTCCGAGGTGCTGGCCCTGACGGCGATTGCTCCGTTTCGCCCGCGCAGGTGGCGCGGCGCCTTGTTGCCGAAAACTGCCGTCGTGCGGTTCGAGGTTCTGGAGGCCGACAAACGACCCGTCATGGCCGATGCCGACAGCCGCTCGGTCACCGATGTCAGCTGGGTGGAAGTCACCAGCAAGAACGATATCGTCCATCGGATCCTTTTCGACCCCGGGCACGGCCTGGAAGAGCGATTGACGCTGGAGCAGTTTACCTGAGCAAACACGCGGCCGTGGCAAGCGCGCGGCGCGCGCGTGCTGCCTGTCATCCCACGTCGCGGTTGGCGTGGGTCAGCCGGATTTCGGATATCCCATGCCGCGCAGTGCTGCCCTGATCTCGTCCAGGATTGCCGGATCGTCAATGGTTGCCGGAACCTTGTGCGCGCGCCCGTCCGCGATAGCCGACATGGTCGCACGCAGGATTTTCCCCGACCGGGTCTTGGGCAGCCGCTCGACGACCAGCGCGTGTTTGAACGCGGCGACCGGGCCGATCTTGTCGCGCACGAGTTGCACGACTTCGCGGATGACATTGTCGGGATCGCGCTCTGCCCCGGCATTCAGGCACAAAAAACCCAATGGAAGCTGCCCCTTCAGCTGGTCGGCGACGCCGATGACCGCGCATTCCGCCACGTCGGGGTGGCTGGCCAGAACCTCTTCCATGGCCCCGGTCGACAGTCGGTGCCCGGCCACATTGATCACGTCATCGGTGCGCGACATGATGTAGATGTAGCCGTCTTCGTCCATGTAACCTGCATCCCCGGTCTCATAGTAGCCCGGAAACCGTTCAAGATAGCTTGACCGGAACCGATCTTCGGCCTGCCACAGGTTTGGCAGGGTTCCCGGCGGCAGCGGCAGCTTGATGGCGATTGAGCCCATCTCTCCCGGTGCCAGCGGCGTGCCGCCATCATCGAGTATCCGAATGTCGTAGCCCGGCATCGGCACGGTGGGAGAGCCGATCTTGACCGGCAACAGGCCAAGCCCGACCGGGTTGGCGGCGATCGCCCAGCCGGTTTCGGTTTGCCACCAATGGTCAATCACCGGTATTGCAAGCTGGTCTTGGGCCCAGACGATGGTATCGGGGTCGGCCCGTTCGCCGGCAAGAAACAGGGTCTCCAGCGATGACAGATCATATTTTCTGACCAACTCGCCCGTCGGGTCCTCTCGCTTGATCGCGCGAAAGGCTGTCGGCGCCGTGAACAGCGCCTTGATCGAATACTCTTCGATCATCCGCCAGAATGTCCCGGCATCCGGGGTGCCGACGGGTTTGCCCTCAAACACGACAGCAGTAGAGCCATGGATCAGCGGCCCATAGCAAATGTAGCTGTGGCCAACCACCCAGCCAACATCCGATGCGGCCCAGAACACATCGCCGGGATCGATCCCGTAGATGGCGTTCATCGTCCAGTTCAGGGCAACAAGGTGCCCCCCGGTATGGCGGATCACGCCCTTGGGCTGGCCGGTGGTCCCGGATGTATAGAGAATATAGACCGGATGGTTGCCTTCGACCGGCAGACAAGCGGCGGG
>JALSJL010000386.1 GCA_026989405.1 Marinosulfonomonas sp.
GGTTGGAATCAGAGCCAATTTCGCGGCCGCAATCGGCAAGGAATTGCCACCGCGGGCCAGCGGATTAGTTCCAAGACTGGATCAATCGTGAAGAACTGGTGGCCATTGGCCATTCACCCGGCCGTGACAATCGGTTATGATAAAAGAAAAATGGAGCGAGGCAGATGAGCAGAACCCTCCGCGCCGCCGTGTTGTTGATCCTGGTCGCCGCCTGCGGCAGCGGCAACTATTCGGCGCCGCGCAACCTGGACAATGCGTGCAGCATTGTCAGCCAGCGGCCGTCCTATCTGAAGGCCATGAAGAAATCCGAGCGCAAATGGGGCGTGCCGGTGCATGTCCAGATGGCAACCATCCATCAGGAAAGCAAATTCGTCGGCAATGCGCGCACGCCGCGCCAGTTTGCCCTGGGGATCATTCCGGTTGGCCGGCAAAGCTCGGCCTATGGCTACAGCCAGGCGCTGGACGGCACCTGGGATGAATACCGCCGCGCGACCGGAAACCGGCGGGCCAGGCGTGACGACATCGACGATGCCGCCGATTTCATCGGGTGGTACATGGCGGGCTCGAATGCGCGGCTGGGAATTGCCAAGGACGACGCGCAGAGCCAGTATCTTGCCTATCACGAGGGCCGCACCGGGTTTGCCCGCGGCTCGCACCGGTCAAAAGGCTGGTTGATGGATGTTTCGCGCGAGGTGGCATCGCGTGCCCAACGCTATGACACCCAGCTGCAGAGTTGCGGCAAGGTCTGATCAGAAACCGCGTTTTTGCATTTCCCGGTCGATGTTGAACAGGCTGGTGTGCAGTTTGCCGCCCAGTTTCATGTCGCCAAGGATCACGGTCGTGCGCTGGCCGGTGCCGTCTTCGACGATCCACTGGCGCAACTGGACGGGGTTGCCGGTAAAGACCAGATGCAGGCTGCCATAGTCGGGGTGCTTGGGGTCCTGGGCGACAACGGTCGTGGTCTTGCCATCTGAGGTATGGCCGACAACCATCCTGGCGCGCGTCAGGTCGACCTTGTCGGCAAGGATCAGGTTCAGCGGCGTGCGCACCAGCGGGAAGCGTTCGGGCGGCTCGTTCGACTTGGCGTCGAACACCGCCACGCGGCCCTGCCCGGCCAGCACGAGGGCTGCGTCAGGCGGGTCGTATTCAAAGCGGATGCGGCCGGGACGCCGGATCAGCAACTTGCCGGTCGCAATCGTTCCGTCGTCGTTGATCTGGGTAAAATCCGCTTCGGCCGTTCTGATCGCGTTCAGATAGGCGGAAATCTCTGCAAGCGACAATTTTGCGGCCTGGGCCGGGGCGGCCCACAGCGCAAGCGCCAGCGGGGCGAAAAGCATGGTGCGTCTGTTCATGGCCTCAACATAGCCATTGGCCGCCGTCTTCGCATCTCGCCGCCCTTCACAAACACGCGACCATCCGCCTATTGCTGCTCGGGGATCAGGATCTCGCGTTTGCCGACATGGTTGGCCGGCGACACAAGCCCCTGGTCTTCCATCTGTTCCACAAGCCGCGCGGCCTTGTTGTAGCCGATCGCCAGCTTGCGCTGGATATAGGAGGTCGAGCATTTGCGGTCGCGCGCGACGATGGCAACGGCCTGGTCATACAGCGCGTCTTCGCCGGTGGTGTTGCCGCCCAGCCCGAGCACCAGGTCGATGTCGCTTTCCTTGTCGTCGTCCGGGCCATCGACCACGCCGCCGATATAGTCGGGCGGGCCGTAGGCCTTGAGGTGGTTGACGATTTCCTCGACCTCCTCGTCGCTGACGAAGGGGCCGTGCACCCGGGTGATCTTGGCGCCGCCCGCCATATACAGCATGTCGCCCATGCCCAGAAGCTGTTCGGCGCCCTGTTCGCCCAGGATAGTGCGGCTGTCGACCTTGGAGGTCACCTGAAAGCTGATCCGGGTCGGGAAGTTGGCCTTGATCGTGCCGGTGATCACATCGACCGAGGGACGCTGCGTGGCCATGATCAGGTGGATGCCCGAGGCCCGCGCCATCTGCGCAAGCCGCTGGATGCAGGCTTCGATTTCCTTGCCGGCGACCATCATCAGGTCGGCCATCTCATCGACGATGACCACGATATAGGGCAGTCGCTCGGGCTGGAATTCTTCGGTTTCGAAGACCGGATCGCCGGTGTCGTCGTCAAATCCGGTCTGCACCGTGCGGCTGAACATCTCATTCTTGCGCAGGGCTTCGTCGACCCGGCCGTTATACCCTTCGATGTTGCGCACGCCCATCTTGGACATCTTGCGATAGCGGTCTTCCATTTCCCCGACGACCCATTTCAGGGCCACAACGGCCTTTTTCGGGTCGGTGACAACGGGCGAAAGCAGGTGTGGGATGCCGTCATAGACTGACAGTTCCAGCATCTTCGGGTCGATCATGATCAGCCGGCATTCGTCCGGCGTCAGCTTGTAGAGCAGGCTCAGGATCATCGTGTTGATGGCGACGGATTTGCCGGAACCGGTTGTTCCCGCAATCAGCAGGTGGGGCATCTTGGCAAGCGAGGCCACCACCGGGTCGCCGCCGATGTCCTTGCCCAGCGCCAGCGGCAGCTTCATGTTGCTGTCGCCGAAATCACGGGTCGAGAGAATTTCGCGCAGCATCACCTTTTCGCGGGTCTCGTTCGGCAGTTCGATGCCGATGACCGAGCGCCCCGGCACGGTGGACACCCGCGCCGACAGCGCCGACATGGATCGCGCAATATCGTCGGAAAGCCCGATCACCCGGCTGGCCTTCAGGCCCGGCGCCGGCTCGAGCTCATACATGGTGACGACGGGTCCGGGGCGGACCGAAACGATTTCGCCCTTCACGCCATAGTCATCAAGAACCGATTCCAGCATGCGGGCGTTTTCTTCCAGCGCTTCGTCCGACAGGTGCTGGCGCTCGATGCTTTCTGCATCGGACAAAAGGCCCAGCGGCGGCAACTCATAGTCGCTCTGGCGTTCTTCGAACTGCAGGGCGGGCTGGGCCTCTTCCCTGGCCCGGCGCGAAGGTTGCGCCGGTTTTTTGGGCGGATGCTGAACGACCGTCCTGGGCGCCGGCGCCTGTGCGGCCGGCGGCGGCGGCATCTGCGCCATGTCGGGCGGCGTCGGAACCGCTTCGTCGGCAGCGCGGGGCTGCTCGAGAATGATCGGCTGGGGGCCACGCGGATGGCGGGTGCGCAACGGCGGTTCCTGGCGCGGCGTCGGTTCTGGCTGCGCAGCCTGCTGCTGGCTGACCCGGTTCTTGATGATCTGGGCGATCTTGGCCTTGATCTCGGGGTTTCCGATGTCCTCTGCCGGCAGGGAGTCTTCGGCCTCGGCCGGTGCTGCATCTGCCTTGCGCTTGAGCAGTGACGGGATGCGCCCCAGCAGTCCCGGGCTGGCTTCCGGCTGCATGGACTGCACGGCTGCCTCGGCTGCCATGGTTGGCTCGGCCCGAAGGATACTGGCGTTTTCGCCCGGCCCGGCCGCTGTTCTGCGCACGACCGGCTGGGTTGCCCGCAGCCCGGCGACGCTGACCTCGGCCGGTTGCGCCATCTTCATTTCGCGCTTTTGCTGGCGCCGCTGCGCCTGACGTTCAAGCAGCGTTCGGGTGCCGGCAACCGTGCCCTGCGCGCCCAGCCCCAACATGCGCATGAGGGCGGCATAAAGCATGATCACGCCATAGAGCAGAAACCGTCCGATGCGCCGTAGTTCTTCCTTTGTGGCGCCCAGCACGAACAAGGCCATGGCGACCATCGCGACCGCCATGAACAGCGACATGACTTTCAGGCCCATCGTGGCCTTGATCGGGATCACGCCCAGAACCGCGCCAAGCACCGTGTCGCCGAACAGCCCGCCAAGCCCGAACGAATGGGTCCAGCCCGACCCCGGCACCAGTGTCGATGCGTAAACCGATGCCATCGCAATCGCGATTGGCGCGAAGATGATCCGTGAAAGCGCGCGTTCTTCGCCGAAGTGAAAGACGAACCGCAAGCCCCAGACCGCAAGCACAAGGCTGATCGCCCAGGCCCCCATGCCGGCGATGATGATCATCGGCGACGCCAGCGAGGCGCCAAAGCGGCCCAGCATGTTTTGCGCCGGTTTGTCGGTGACCGACAGCCAGCTTGGGTCATCCGGGTTGTAGGACCACAAGATCATGCCCACCAGAACGGCAACGATCAACATCGCGAACCCGATCAGTTCCTTGCCGCGCCTTTCGATCAGCGCCTGCGTGTTGCTGTCAAACAGCGGATCGCGTTGTCTTGCCTGGTATGATGCCATCGGTTCCGTTCCTTACCCGTATAGACAGTCGCGCAGCCGGGGCAGCGCGTCCTGCAATTCTTCCCTTGGGGCCACAAGCGCGGCCCGCACATATCCCTTGCCGGGGTTGTCTGCGTTCACATCGCGGCTGAGATAGGCGCCCGGCAGCGCCCGGATGCCGGTTTCACGCCAGAGCCTGAGCACCGCAGCCTCGCCATCTTCGACCGGCAGCCACAGGAAAAACCCGGCCTGCGGCGGCTGGTAGCCCTGGATCGGGGCGAACACATCATCCGACAAGGCGTATTTCTCGGCATATAGCGCGCGGTTGGCCGCAACATGGGCGTCGTCAGCCCAGAGCTTTTCGGACACCCGCTGCAACGGCAAAGGCAGCGGCGCGCCGGCGTAGTTGCGCAACTGCTTGATCCGGCGCACACTTTCCGGCCCGCCCGCGACAAAACCCGAGCGCAGCCCCGGTAGGTTCGAGCGCTTGGACAGCGAATGGAATGCAAGGACCCGCTCGGGGTCGGCGCCGGTTTCGGCGGCGACCTCCAGGATGCCCGGCGGCGGCGTGTCGCGGTAGATTTCGCTGTAGCATTCATCGGCAAAAATGCGGAAATCATGCTTTTCGGCCAACCCCAGCAGGTCTTGAAGATAGCCACGCTCCGCCACCGCGCCCTGCGGGTTCGACGGGCTGCAGATATAGGCAACCTCGACCCGGTTCAGCGTTTGCGCATCAAGGGCGGTGTAGTCGGGCAAAAAGCCGGTGGCCGCGGTGGCCGGCACGAAAACCGGCCTTGCGCCCACGGCGTGCGCGGCCACGGCATAGACCTGGTAAAACGGGTTGGGGATCAGAACGGCGGGTTGCTTGCCGCCGGCGGTCGTTTCCGGGCACAGCGCCAGGCAGGCGTTGAACAGGCCTTCGCGGCTGCCGTTCAGGGCCATGATCTGCGTCGCCGCATCCAGCCTGACGCCGTAGCGGCGCGCAACCCAGCCTGCAATCGCGTCCAGAAGTTCCGGCGAGCCTTCGTTTGGCGGGTATTTCCCGAATTCTCCGGCATGTTCGGAAATGATCGTCGACACCCAGTCCGGGAAGGCGTGCCTTGGCTCTCCGATCGACATATGCACGACCTCGCCGCCCGGCTCATGGGCGTCGAGAAGCCTCCGCAGGCGCGGAAACGCATATTCTGGCAGGTTCGAAAACCGCTCGGGAAACACCATTACTGCCTCGTTTGTCGGGGTCATTTCGCCCCGTTTGCACCGAAGATAGCCGCTCGGGCCGCGACGGTCCAGAAAAACGCTGCAAAAATGGGCGCTTGGGGGGCCGGTCTGTTGCTTTTAGGCCAGAGCGGCCTCGGCAGCGGCCCCCAGGCGTAGCAGCCGCTCTTCGGCCCGCGGCGGCGCGAGCAGCATCAGCCCGGTTGAAGGCACCCCCGTCGGGAGGGTCAACCCACTGCAATCAAAGAGATTTCCGATCCGCGTGTTGCGCAGGGCCAGCAGGTTCTCGGTGACATAATAGGTTTCATCCGCCGCCACGCGTTCCAGATTTGGCGCAAGGGTCGCGGATGTGGGCATGAGCACGGCGTCATGGCCCGCAACCGCCCGGTTCCAACCGGCGCGCAGCTCTTTCAGCCTTTGCCAGGCGCGCACCACCTCGACCCCGGAATAGTCCAGCCCGGTGCGAAAACGCTCAAGGATCGCCGAATACATCTTTTCCGGGGCGGCTTCGATTTCATCCTGCCAGGTCGCATAGGCTTCGGGCGTGTATAGCGCGCCGGCCAGGGCCAGGGCTTCTTCCACGCCATCGACCTTGCCGGTTTCGATGATCGCCCCGGCGGCGCTCAGCCGTTCGACCGCGCGCTCGAAGCCTTGCAGGGGCTCGGCGCGCACATCCTCCATCGCGACATTTTCAAGGATCAGAAATCGCGTGCCTTTCAGGCTGACGCCCTGCAGATCGGCCGCCTTGCCGCCTTCCAGTGCCGCCAGCATCAGGGCCGCATCTTCGACAGACCGGCACAGCGGGCCAACCGTGTCAAAGCTCGCGACAAGCGGCACGACGCCCCGCAGCGACAGCCGACCCGAGGTGGTTTTCAGCCCGACAAGATCGTTCCACGCCGCCGGAATGCGCACCGAGCCGCCGGTGTCCGAGCCGACGGCAACCGGGGCCAGGTCGAACGCCACGCTGGTTGCCGCCCCGGAAGACGAGCCGCCGGGCACCGCATCCGGGTCATTCACGCAGGGCGGTGTGGCGGTGATCGGGTTGTAGCCGAGGCCAGAAAACGCCAGTTCCGACATGTGCGTCTTGCCCAGGCAGACAAGGCCAAGCCGCGTCGCATTTTCCAGCACCTCGGCGTCACGCGCGGGCACCCGGCCCGCCAGCAGGGCCGAGCCTGCCTCGGTCACGACACCGGCCGTGTCGAACAGGTCTTTCCAGGAAACCGGCACGCCATCGAGCGGCGACAACCGGTGCCCGGCACCCGCCCGTTGCGCAGCAGCCGCAGCCTCGGCGCGGGCGCGCTCGGGGGTGGTTCGGGCATAGATCCTGTCCGCCAGGGGGTGCGCCGCAATGGCCTCAAGACAGCTTTCGGTCAGCGCCACCGGGTCGATCCTGCCCGCGCCGATTTCGCGACCAAGCTCTGCCGCCGTCATTTTCAGCCAGTTTGCCGCCATGATCTGCCCTTTCGTGTTCTGGCGCGACGGTAACGCGCCGCGCGGGCATGGACAATCCCGCAACAGGCGCGATAACTGAAGCATGGCGCAGGATTCTGATATCATCATCGCCGGCGGCGCGTTGAACGGTTCGGCCCTGGCACTGGCGCTGGCCGGGTCAGGGCTGAGCGTGAGCGTGGTTGACCCGGTGGCGCCCGCCGACCAGGCGGCAGACGGGTTTGACGGGCGCGGCTATGCGCTGGCGCTGACGTCGCAGCGGCTTTTGCAGGCCATTGGCGTCTGGGGCAATGTCGCCGAACACGCGCAACCGCTGCTGGAAATCAAGATCACCGACGGGCGCGCGGGCGAAGGGCCTTCGCCGTTCGTGCTCGAATTCGATCATGCCGAAATCGAAGAAGGTCCGATGGGGTATATGGTCGAAGACCGATACCTGCGCCGCGCCCTGTCCGCGGCGCTGGAAACCAACCCGCGCATCGCGCTGGTGACCGGCGACAAGGTGGTTGAACAACGCGTCGGGCCGGGCCGTGTTGCCGCCGTGCTCGCGTCGGGAAGAACGCTGAACGGGGCTGTGCTGGTCGGGTGTGACGGGCGACGCTCTCAGGTTGCCACGCGCGCCGGGATCAAGCGCAGCGGGTGGGATTATGGGCAGACCGCGCTGGTCTGCGCCATCTCGCATGAGCGCCCGCACCACGGTATCGCGCATCAGTTCTTCATGCCGCCCGGCCCGCTGGCCATCCTGCCGTTGCCGGGCAACCAGAGCTCGATCGTCTGGACCGAAAGCCACGACGAAGCGGCCCGGATCAACGCGCTCGGCGACGCGGCCTACCTGGATGTGCTGCGCCCGAGGTTCGGCGATTTCCTGGGCGAGATCAGCCTTGCCGGGGCGCGGTTCACCTATCCGCTGAACCTGACCATCGCCAACAGTTTCGTGGCCGAGCGGGTGGCGCTGGTCGGTGACGCCGCGCACGGGATGCACCCGATTGCCGGCCAGGGGCTGAATGCCGGGCTCAAGGACGTCGCGGCACTGGCCGAGGTTCTGGCGCTGGCCAAACGGCGCGGCGAAGACATTGGCCGGATCGACGTGCTGGAGCGCTACCAACGCTGGCGGAGGTTCGATGTCATGACGCTTGCGGCGGCGACCGATGCAGTCAACAAGCTGTTTTCCAACGACAACTCCCTGATCCGCCTGGGGCGCGACCTGGGGCTGGGCGTGGTCAACGCGCTGCCGGGATTGCGGCGCAGCTTCATCCGAGAAGCTGCCGGTCTGACCGGAGAACTGCCAAGACTGCTGCAGGGGCGCGCCGTCTGAGCGGCTAGTCCAGCGGGCGCGCTTCGTCGACAAGCATCACGGGAATGCCGTTTCTGATCGGAAAAGCCAGCTTGGCCGCTTTCGAGATCAGTTCCTGTTTGTCGGCATCGTAAGACAGCGTGGTCTGGGTCAGCGGACAGACCAGTGCCTCCAGCATGCGCCGGTCAGCGACAAGGGTTTCGGTCATTGCATCACTTCCTCGCCGGGGCCGCCGTGCAGGGCATATTCAAGCAAGGTCATCAGCGTTTCGCGCCGTGCGGCCAAGGTCGGCGCCTCAAGCAACGCCTGCCGGTCTTCGGGTTCAAACGGGCAGAGCATGGCCAGTGAATTGATCAGCATTTCATCTTCTGCCTTCTGGAGCGATTCCCAATCGGTGTTCAACTCCTGGTCTTCCAGGTAGCGGTGCAGCGTCTTCATGAACGCGGGCCGGTCAAAGCCCGGATCATGTTCGGTTGCGCCCAGGTCACGGTGGAAACGGTCCCAGGACACCTGGCATTTCCGGTAGGGTGAAAACCCGTCCACGTCGTGCTTGATGCGAAAGCGCGAGATGCCGGTCAGCGTGATCATGTAGCGCCCGTCGGGTGTTTCACTGAAGGCGGTCAGCCTGCCCGCACATCCGATATCGTGCAGCGGTGCATCAGCACCCATCCCCGGCACCGGCTGAACCATTCCGATCAACCGGTGCGGGGTTTTCAGAACGTCATCGAGCATTGCCAGGTAGCGCGGCTCGAATATCTGAAGCGGCAGACGCGCGCGCGGCAACAACAACGCGCCGGGTAAGGGAAAAACCGGGATCGTGTCAGGCAGATCGGCCGCGTTGAACATGCT
This sequence comes from Marinosulfonomonas sp., assembly GCA_026989405.1. GTDB lineage: Bacteria > Pseudomonadota > Alphaproteobacteria > Rhodobacterales > Rhodobacteraceae > JAJRUE01. The sequence continues at coordinate 9,027 of JALSJL010000386.1, forward strand.
GGGGCCCCGCAGTTGGTGCGAATGTCACGAAAATATTAGCGACGACAGCTTGCGCCGTCCATTCAGCACGATCGGATCCTGCGGTGGCAGGGCATCGAAAACCGTGAACAACTGCTTTTTCGCCGCCTCGTCGTTCCATTCGCGGTCGCGCCGGAAAATTTCGAGCAACTCGTTGACCGCCTCTTCGGTCTGACCGGAAGAATGCAGGGCAATGGCCAGATCGAACCGCGCCTGCAGGTCGTCCGGGTTGGCCTCGACCGCCGCGCGCAGCTCGTCCAGAGGGGCGACGTTTTCTGCCTGCCGGGTCAGCTCGAGCTGGGCATGTGCGGCCTCAAGTTCGGGAGCGTGCGAAATTTCGGCCGGAGCGCCGTTCAACACGGCTTCGGCCTTTGCAAGATCACCGGCCGCGATATGGGCCCGCACCAGGCCGCCATAGGCCGCCGGGTTGTTCGGCTCTTCTTCGAGAATGGCGGCGAAAGTCTGCGCCGCATCGGCAGCCGCCCCTTCAGCCAGCATGGCTTCGGCGGCTTCGACGGCCTCGGACAAACCACCATCACCCGCCTGATCGGCCAGCTTCTTGACGAAGGTCTTGATTTCAGACGCCGGCAGCGCGCCCTGGAAACCATCGACGGGCTGGCCCTGCCAGAAGCCGTAAACGGTCGGGATCGACTGAATGCGCAACTGCGCCGCGATGGCCTGGTTTTCATCCACGTTGATCTTGACCATCCTGACCTTGCCGCCCGCCGCCTTGACGGCGTCTTCCAGCATCGGGCCAAGCGTCTTGCAAGGGCCGCACCACGGCGCCCAGAAATCGACGATTACGGGAACTTCTTTCGAAGCATCCAGAACATCCTGTTCAAATGTGGCTTCGCCGGCGTCCTTGATCAGGTCGCCGCCAGCGCCTTCGGGGTTTTGGCCCAACTCCAGCATCGGTTCATCCTTTGGCTATATCCGGTTGGCTTCTAGATGGAGTATCGGGGCGTGCGTTGCAAGGTTTGCCGGCCCGTTGCCCACCCCCCGCGGCGCCTGTCCGTGCTCGGCGCCGAGCGGGCCGGTCAGCGACAACGTCCGCGAGGACGGCGGAGCGCCCGTTTCAGGGCAAATCGAAACTGGCGAATACCGGCGCATGGTCCGACGGCTTTTCCCAGCCCCGCGCCTGGCGCAGGATACGCGAGCCATGGGCCGCCCCGGCGATGTCAGGCGTCGCCCAGACGTGATCCAGCCTGCGCCCCTTGTCCGCGCCATCCCAGTCGCGCGCGCGGTAAGACCACCACGAATACAACGGCCCATCGGGGATGTCGGCGCGCGTCACATCGACAAAGTTCCCGGCATCCTGCACCGCCCCGAGGTGATCGACCTCGATCGGGGTATGGCTGACGATCTTCAGCAACTGCTTGTGATTCCAGACATCATCTTCGCGCGGGGCGATATTCAGATCGCCCACCAGAATTGACTTTGCCGGGGCCTCGTCATGCAACCAGTCGCGCATCTCGGTGAGGTAGTCGAGCTTTTGCCCGAATTTTTCATTCACCTCCCGGTCTGGCTTGTCACCGCCCGCCGGCACATAGAAGTTGTGAATGACCACCCCGTTTTCCAGCCGCGCCGCGATATGGCGGGCGTGGCCCAGGCCCGCGAAATCCTTGCGACCGGCCTCTGTTATCGGCAGTTTCGACAGGATCATCACGCCGTTGTAGCCCTTCTGGCCATTGGCGACCATGTGGCGGTATCCAAGGGCTGCAAACCCCTCGGTCGGCATTTTTTCGACCGGGCTCTTGCATTCCTGCAGGCACAGGATATCCGGGCCCTCCTCGGCCAGCAGTTTCAGCACCAGCGGCTCGCGCAGGCGGACCGAGTTGATGTTCCATGTGGCGATGGTAAATGGCATGCGAGTCTCCCTTTGCTCCCTTTCATCGCAAAAAAAGGCCCGGCACAAGGCCGGGCCAGTCCAACAGGGAGGTTGTGCATCATCACCCCGATGCACAGGGGATTCGTTCAGGCAACCAATCTATAGCCGCCCGATTCGGTCACAAGAAGGCGAGCGTTTGACGGATCTGGTTCAATTTTTTGCCGAAGCCGGTAGATATGGGTCTCCAGCGTGTGGGTGGTCACGCCGGCGTTGTAGCCCCAGACCTCGTGCAGCAGCACATCGCGCGCCACGACGCCTTCGGTCGCCCGGTAAAGGAACTTCAGGATGTTGGTTTCCTTCTCGGTCAGCCGGATTTTCCTGTCATCCTCGGTGATCAGCATCTTCATCGCCGGCTTGAACGTGTAGGGGCCAAGCTGGAATACCGCATCTTCCGACTGCTCGTGCTGGCGCAATTGCGCACGGATGCGGGCCAGCAGGACCGGGAACTTGAAGGGTTTCGACACATAGTCGTTGGCCCCGGCATCCAGGCCCAGAATCGTGTCCGCGTCCGAATCATGGCCGGTCAGCATGACCACCGGGCATTTCACGTTCTGCTTGCGCATCCGGCGGCACAACTCGCGCCCGTCGGTATCGGGCAGGCCGACATCGAGGATGACAAGATCGTAAATCGCCTCTTTTACACGATCCATGGCGGTCGCGCCGCTGTCGGCCTCGAAGACGTCGAAATCTTCGGTCATCAAAAGTTGCTCGCTGAGCGCTTCACGCAGATCGTCATCATCATCGACGAGGAGTATTTTCTTGAGAGTCGCCATCGTGCGAGTCCTCCTTCTGGTTCCGCCATCAGACATGGAAGAACACCCCCCATCCGGCAAGGTTTGCAACAAATGCCTCACGCGGACGTGTCGGATGTGCGGCAATTGTTTCATATTCCGGCGTTTGCGGCTACATCAGCAAGGGAAATGAAACTGGATGTTACATGAGCCTTGCCCCGACAGAACCGGAATTGCTTGCCCGCGCGCGGTCCGATCTGCGCATGGGCGTTCCGGTATTGCTGCGCCGCAATGAGCATGGCGCGGTCATCCTGGCGGCCGAAACGGCGTCAGCCGAACGGCTGGCTGCGTTCCGGTCGCTCGGGCGACCGTATCTTGCGCTGACCCGGCATCGGGCCGACACGCTGAAAGCGCGCAGCTATGACGGGGACGTTGCCCGAATCAGCCTGCCCGAGGACGCGGGCGTGGACTGGATCACCGCACTGGCCGACCCGGCGGACGACCTGCGCATGCCGA
>JALSJL010000387.1 GCA_026989405.1 Marinosulfonomonas sp.
CCGCCCACGCATCATCCGAGAGCCAAAACCCTTCCGTCATCATTCACCTCCGGCTCGTTTTCCCGCAGTGAACCAGACAGATATCGAAAAATCAAAAGGTTGATTAGGTTTTGACCCTAGTCACCGGCTCAACCGGCCGCCACGCGCAGGCCGCGTTTCACGAAACGCAGGGTCATCAGCACCGCCGCCACCCCCAGCCCGACCACGAGGCCCAGCCAGATGCCGCGCGCGCCCATGCCAAGCGTGAAACCGAAGACATAGGCAGCCCCAAGCCCCAGCGGCCAGTAGGCAATGGCGGCGATCACCATCGGCACGCGCGTGTCCTGCACCCCGCGCAGCAGCCCCAGCGCAAGCACCTGCCCGCCATCGGCAATCTGAAACAGCGCCGCGATCGCGAGCAATCCGACGCCCACCGAAAGAACCTGTGCCCGGTCGGGATCGTCCGGATCGAGGAACAAGCCGATCAGGAACTCGGGAACGGTGAGAAACATGACCACGGTCATCAGGGCAAAGACCCCGGCCAGGGCGCCGGTGACGAGCGCGCCGTGTTTGAGGTCGGTCAGGTTTCGGCGCCCGAAGGCCTGCCCGGTGCGGATCGTGGCGACCTGGGAAAACCCGACATGGACGATGAAGGTCAGCGACGCCAGTTGAATGGCGATCCCGTGGGCCGCCAGTTCGATCGTGCCGATCCAGCCCATCATGATGGCGGCGGCCGAAAACAGGCCGGCCTCGGCAAGGCTGGTCAGCCCGATCGGCCAGCCCAGCGAAAAGACGCGCCAGAGGGCATCCCGGTCGGGCCGCCAGAAGCGGTTGAACAACGCATGTTCAGGCGTGGCGCGCACCGCATAGAGCGCCAGCGCCAGAAACGATGCCGCCGCCACGATGAACGAGCCCAGCGCCGCGCCGCGCACCCCGAGTTCGGGCGCGCCCCAGTTTCCGAAGATCAGCGCATAGTTGACAAACCCGTTGAGAACGGCCGCCCCGACCGTGACCAGAAGGATCGCGCGCGTGTGTTCGAGCGCCGACAGGTAGGATTTCAGCACCATGACCTGCAACGCCGGAAACAGGCCCCAGCCCATGATCGCGAGGTAGTCGGCCGCAAGCGCCGAGATCTCGGGCGCCTGCCCCATCGCCTTCAGGACGGGTTCGGACCCGAGAAAGAACGGGATCGCCAGCGCCGTGAACATCAGCGAAAGCCACATCGCCATGCGCGTGACCCGGCGCACCTGCCTGTCCTGCCCGCTTGCCGCCGCCGTCGCCACGACCGGCATGACCGCCCAGGCAAACCCCGAGCCCACCAGAAAGACGATGACATAGAGCGAACCGCCCAGCGACACGGCGGCCAGGGACTCGACGTCATACCAGCCCAGCATCAGCGTATCGGTGACATGCAGCGACATCTGCGCCAGATGGCTGCCGATCAGCGGCAACCCGAGGCGCAGGATCGCCCTTGCGTGGGCCGGAAAGGACAGGCTCTGAGACATCCGTCCGCTCTAGCCGCGAACGCGGGCATCGGCAAGCATGGTTTGGCGTCGCCAGCCCTGATCCCGGCGACCTGATCCCGGCGCCCCGGCCCCGCCCGGCAGCCCCGCAAGAGCTCCCCATGGGAATGCCCCGCGGTTTTTCCCCTGACAAAAGGCGCCGGAAACCGCATGTATGGGGGGCATTTCAATGACGACAAGAAGGGGTGGATCATGAGTTTACTGGGAACATTGGCCAAGGTGGCAATCGGGGTGGCGGTCGCAAA